>DATFUG010000421.1:0-12787 GCA_035261025.1 Steroidobacteraceae bacterium
GCCCGTCGGCCGCGAAATAGTCGGGCGGCACGCCGGCGCGCGCGGCCGGCGCGCCATCGGGGGCGAGCTGAAACTGGCCTCGCTCCGTCCAGGTGGCGACCGAATCGGGCGCCACGTAGATCGGCAGGTCACCGTACATCAACACGCCGCGCGCGCGCGCATACTCCCGCAGCGCCGTCCACTGGCGATCAAAGCGCCACTGCTCGACGCGCAGCCGCTCCAGTTCTGGCGCCAGCCGGGTTGCGGCATCGCGCAGCGCTTCAGGATGCCGATCGCGCAGGGGCTCCGGCCAGGTCCACCACGGGGCCGCCTCGTGCGCCTGACTCAAGGCCGTGTACAGCACGTAGCCCTCGAGCCAGCCCTGCTCCGCGCCGCAAAAATCCTGGTAGTCGCCACGGGCCTGCGCCGGATCAGGCGCCTCGCGCAAATCGATGAGCGTGGGATTCCCCGCCTGATCGGAGCGCACCCAGTAGGGCGAGAGATCCAGGCCCACCGGACCCAAGGGCAGCACCTGCCAGACGCTCACCCCAGCGGCGGCCAGCCAGTCGATGAAGGCACGCGCGGCGCGGCCGAGCGCGCCATGCCCGGCGTGCTCACCGATGAGCGCGGTGGGATGGAGCAATACGCCGCAGCGGCGGCGATCGAGCACCGGCAACGCCTTCACGGCTGCGCGCGCCGCATGACTCCCCCGCCTTCGGGCGCGCCACGACCCACAGAGATCACCTGCGCCAGCGCCGCAGGTGGCTCTTGCCCAAGCAGCCGGTACAGGCTCGCCAGCTGGCGGCGATACAAACGATCGAATTCGAGTACGGCCTCGGAAGGGTTGTAGTCGCCGAACCACCAGAACCAGTCGGAACTCTCGCACAGGGCCAGCTGCCGCTCGATCGCGGCACGCTCCTGCGGAGGGGTTTGCCCGCCTGCCAGCACTTCGTCCACGGCGATCTTGGCCTGCACGAGCAGGTCCCAGCCCTTGTTCTTGTCGGGATCGCCAATCCAGGTGGCCAGCGTGCCGTTCACCCAGCTTCCGGCCACGACCCGCGGGAGCGGCGCATGCAGCGGCTGGCGCGTCAGCAGCTCGCTGAGCGTGCTGAGTTCGAGTTGCGGGTGGTCCGCCAGCGCGGCGTACAGGCCATGAAGGAAGTAGTAGCCGTTGAAAGGGTAATGCTCCCAGGCGTTCTCGCCGTCCAGGGCCACCAGCACCATGGCGCCGGGCCGGTCAGATTGCTCCCGCGCGAGGCGCTCGAGTTCGCCAACGAAGTGCCTGACCGCATCATCGCCGTGCCATCCGGAATAGGTGAAGCCGATCAGGTCGGACAGCTCATCATGACGGAAGAACAGGCTGAGGTTCTCGCCGGGCACGCGCCAGGCGTTCAGCTCGGAGGCGGTGAGGCCGCCCTCGCCGGCCGCCTCGACAGAATTTCGGAGGACACTGCCGCTGCTGGCCGCCCAGCGGAGGCCACGCTGCTCGATCAGCTGCAGTGCGCGGGCGCTGATCGCGCCCTCCGAAGGCCAGCAGCCTGCCGGCGCGCGCCCGAAGGCACGCTGGAACACGCGCGTCGCCTCCTGCAGGTGCCAGACGGCGCGCGCTTCGCCACCCGGATAAGCGGCGGCGTGCGGCAGCGGCGCATCAGGAACGGATTCCCTCGCGGACTGGAAGTCGATCAGCAGCGGCAGGATCGGGTGACCGTACGGGGAGGTGGCCAATTCAACCTGCCCGCGTTCGGCCAGAGTGCGATAACGCCCGAGCAGCCCGGCGAGCAGCCCGCCAATCAGTTCGAGCAGGGTCCGCCGGTGTGCCGCGGTAAAATTGCGCTGCTGCTCGATGAGCACGGCGACGCGCGTGTCGCTGCGTTTGACAGTCTCGCCCAGCCAGGCGATGTGAAACCAGACGGCGAGGTCCCGCAGATACTGATCCGAGGCATAGCGCACCGTGTCGTGCGCGCCCTGCGCTGCGGCGAGCGCGGCGAGTGCGGCGAGCTCCGCGTACGGCGGATAACGGCCGATCAGTTGTGTGGGCTCAGCGCGCAGGCAGGCCTGGATCAACGCCAGGCGTGCCTCCGGGTCCGCCGGGAGCGGCGTCTCGGTCAACAGTGCCAGCACCGGGTCCGGTAGCGGCTCACCGCGCCCAAGGTGCGCGCTCAGGCGCGCGGCCAATTCCTCGAGCTGCTCGATCAGCACCGGCGTGAAATTCACGACCGCGCGCGCGCGCGGATTCGCCTCCAGGTGCGAGGCCATGTCGACGTAGTCCTTGATGGCGTGCAGGTACGTCCACGGCAGGATGTAGGTCCCGCTGACCGGGTCGCGATACTGGGGCTGGTGCATGTGCCACAGCAGCACCACCGGGAAGCGCCGCGCTTCAGTCACGCTCCCGCAGCACTCCGCAGCAGCATTTCCGCGGTCACCAGCACCACCCCGCCCTCGGTCACATGGAAGCGCGCTGCGTCGGCGGCGCGATCGACGCCGATCTGCGTGCCTTCCGGCACTTCGCAACCCTCATCGAGGATGGCCTGGCGTATCGTGCAGCCGCTGCCGATCTTGACGTTGGGCAGCACCACCGCGCGGTGCACGTTCGAGCCTTCGTTCACCCGCACGTTCGAGAACAGGAGCGACTGGTTGACCACCGAGCCGGAGATGATGCACCCGCCCGAGACGATCGAGTTGATCGCCATGCCGCGCCGGCCCTCTTCATCGAGCACGAACTTCGCTGACGGGGCGTGCAGCTGGTAGGTCCAGATCGGCCATTCCTCGTCGTAGAGATTCAGCTCCGGCGCCACGTGCACCAGCTCGATGTTCGCCTCGTAGTAGGCATCGACCGTCCCGACATCGCGCCAGTAACTTTGCGCGCGCGTCTTCACATCGGTAAAGGGATAGGCAAACACCTGCAGCTTGTCGATGGCCGGGGGGATAATGTTGCGGCCGAAGTCGTGCTTGGATCCGGCGAGGTTCGCGTCCTCCGTCAGGAGCTTCTCGAGCAGCCGGGCGTTGAACACGTAAATGCCCATCGAAGCCAACGCGGCATCGGGCCGGCCCGGAATGGGCTCCGGCTCCTGCGGCTTCTCCGCGAATTTCGTCACGCGATTCCACTCGGTCACCGACAGCACGCCAAATTCCCGCGCCTTGTCGCGCGAGACCTCGACGACGCCCACCGTGATGTCGGCGCCCTTTTCGACGTGGTAGGCGACCATCGGACCGTAGTCCATCTTGTAAATGTGGTCTCCAGCCAGCACCAGCACGTGCTTGGGCCGGTTCGCGCGGATCAAATCGATGTTCTGGTAGACGCAGTCGGCGGTGCCGCGATACCAGTGCTCGCCGATCTGCTGCTGCGCGGGCACCACGTCGACGAACTCGCCGAACTCGCCGCGCAGGTAGCTCCAGCCGCGCTGCACGTGCTGGATCAGCGATTGTCCCTTGTACTGGGTCATGATGAATATCTGGCGGATGCCGGAATTCACGCAGTTCGATAGCGGGAAATCGATGATGCGGAACTTGCCGCCGAAGGGCGTGGCCGGCTTGCAGCGATGCTCCGTCAGGTCGTGCAGGCGCTCCCCGCGTCCGCCCGCCATGATGACCGCCAGCGCACCGCTCGTAAGCCGGCTGACGTAGCGGCCGGAGGAGGTGCGTGCGCTCGGTTTTGCCATGGCAGGCGATACTCTATTAAGGACCGCTCGGCGAGTATAGTCCCAGCGATGAGGGTGGCTGCAGACTGGGTTGAGGATCTGGCCGGAGACCTGCGGCGCCTGGCCGCCGGCACGCACCACGACCCACATGGCGTGCTGGGTGCCCGTGAACGGGGCGGTGAGGCTACCGTGCTGGTGCACCTGCCCGACACCGCCGCCGTCACCATCGACGGCCAGCATGAGATGCGCCGCGTGGCCGGCTCGGATTTTTTCCGCTGGCAGGGCCCGCTGGGCACCCTGAGCCTGCATTACCGCCTGTGCCGGCGCGACGGACGCGGCGGAACCCAGGAGCGCGTTGACCCCTACAGCTTCTTCCCCACCCTCACGTCGCGGGACCTGACGGCCTTCAACGGCGGCTTCGAGGCGCGAGCCTGGCAGTTCCTGGGGGCCCAATGCATGGCGGTCGATGGCGTGGCGGGCGTCCGCTTTGCGGTCTGGGCGCCCAACGCGGAGCGCGTCAGCGTGGTCGGGCCCTTCTGCGACTGGGATGGCAGGCGCTACCCGATGCGCAACCTGGGCTCAGCGGGCGTGTGGGAGATCTTCATGCCCGGCCTGGCCGCGGGCGAACTCTACAAGTTCGAACTGCGGCACCGGAACGCCGGCGGCGTCGCCCTCAAGACCGACCCGTATGGCCGGGCCTCCGAGCTGCGGCCGGGGACCGCCTCGATCGTCTGCGACAGCCATTACGGCTGGGGAGATGCCGACTGGCTGCGCTCGCGGCGCGAGCGCGACTGGCTGCACGCCCCACTCAGCATCTACGAGCTGCATATCGGCTCCTGGCGCCAGCACCCTGATGGCCGCTTCTACAGCTATCGCGAGGTGGCGGCCGCCCTCATCCCCTATGTGCGCGAGCAGGGCTTCACCCACATCGAATTGCTGCCAATCACCGAGCACCCGCTCGATGACTCGTGGGGTTACCAGACCACCGGCTATTTCGCGCCCACCAGCCGCCACGGCGCGCCCGATGAGCTGCGCTATTTCATCGACCAATGCCACCAGGCCGGCATCGGCGTGCTGCTTGACTGGGTGCCGGCTCATTTCCCGCGCGACACCCACGGTCTGCCGCACTTCGATGGCACCGCGCTGTACGAATACGAGGACCCGCGCAAGGCCGAGCATCGCGACTGGGGCACGCTGATCTTCAACTATGAGCGGCACGAGGTGCGCTCGTTCCTGCTCTCGAGCGCCTGTTACTGGCTGGAGGAATTTCACTTCGACGGGCTGCGCGTCGATGCGGTCGCCTCGATGCTGTACCTCGATTTCGGCCGCCAGGGCGATTTCGTCCCCAACCGCTACGGCGGCCGGGAAAATCTCGAGGCGATCGATTTCCTGCGCTTGCTCAATGCGACCACGCATAACCGCAGCCCGGGTACCGTGATCATCGCCGAGGAGTCCACCGACTGGCCCCAGGTCTCACGACCCACCGATGCTGGCGGACTGGGCTTCAGCATGAAGTGGAACATGGGCTGGATGCACGACACTCTGAGCTACTTCAAGGAAGACCCGCTCTATCGCCGTCATCACCACAACAAGCTCAGCTTCGGGCAGATGTACGCCTACAGCGAGAACTTCGTGCTGCCCTTCTCGCACGACGAGGTCGTGCACCTCAAGCGCTCGCTCCTCGGGCGCATGCCCGGTGATCGCTGGCAGCAGCTAGCGAATCTGCGGCTGCTGTACACCTACATGTGGACTTTCCCCGGCAAGAAGCTCCTGTTCATGGGCGGTGAATTCGCGCACCCCTGGGAATGGGACTTTCGCTCCGAACTGCCCTGGTGGCTCGCGCGCCACGCCGAACACGCCGGCGTGCAGCGCGTGATCGCCGATCTGAACCGCCTGTACGTCCAGCGGCCCGCGCTGCACCGCTTTGAATTCGAGCCCCGCGGCTTCAGCTGGCTCGACGCTGACGATGCGGCGAACTCGACCCTGAGTTTTGCGCGCTGGGCCGAGGAGCAGCACCTGATCGTCGCCCTGAATTTCACACCGGTGCCCCGCCACGGTTTTCGCCTTGGCGTTCCGCACGGCGGCCGTTACGGCGAAGTCTTCAATTCCGATTCGGGCTACTACGGTGGCGCGAACCTGGGCAATGGCCTGGGCGCGCAGGCTTCCGCCACGCCCTGGCACGGCCAGCCGCATTCGATCGAGGTGAGCCTGCCCCCGCTGGCCGGCGTGATCTTCGGGCCCGGTTGAGCCGCTACAGGCGTTTGATCAGCCCCATTTCGAGCGGATGACCCTGCAGCTCATGCTCGGGCCGCACGCGAAACTCCATCGCATACTGACCCGCGGTCGGCGGCGTGGCATCGAGCTCAAACACCCTTGAGCCGTCGCTGTCGACTTCGCTGGTGGGCTTCAGTCGCTCCCGCCACAGGTCCAGCTCTTCACCCCGGTCATAGGAAGTGAGGGGCGGCCACTGCACCCGCTCGCGCGGCAGCGTGCGGCGCGCCAGGAACTCCACCGCCACATCCTGAGGCTCCAGCCCATTGAGGGCGACGGCGATGCGCTGCTTCAACCGGCCGTCACGCTGCAATTCACGCGCCGGGGCCGACAGAGTTCTAAGCGCGACGCCGCCCCAGGCCTTGCGCACCCGCTGCTTCCAGCGGGCGAGCGTGCGTGCGCCCGCGTCCCCATCGCTCGCCACGCGCGCGTGCTGTGCGGCGGCGCCCCGGTACAGGCCACGCTCATAGTCACAGATCATGCGCCGCATGTTGAACTGCGGGATCACCGTCATCATGGCACGCCGGCAACGGCGCACCCAATCCGGTGAGAATCCCTGCGCGCCGCGCGCGTAGTACAGCGGCACCACTTCTTCCTCGAGCGTGTCGAGCAGCAGGTCCGCATCGAGCGCATCGCGCCGCTCCGGATCCTGCACCTGCGCCGCCGGGATACCCCAGCCGTTGGTGCCGTCCCAGGCTTCGGCCCACCACCCATCGAGCACGCTGAGATTGAGCCGGCCGTTGATGGCCGCCTTGATCCCCGAGGTGCCGCTGGCTTCGAGCGGCGCGATCGGAGTGTTGAGCCAGACGTCGACACCGGAAACCAGCCAGCGCGCCAGTTCAATGTCGTAGTCCTCAAGAAACACGATGTTGCCGGCAAACTCGCGATCGAGCATCAGCTGCTTGATCTCCCGCAGCACCTGCTGGCCAGGCTGGTCGGCCGGATGGGCCTTGCCGGCAAACAGCAGCAGCACCGGGCGATCCGCACCGTCGATCAGCCGGACCAGGCGGGCGCGATCGCGCAGCAGGAGCGCGGCACGCTTGTAGGTGGCGAAGCGGCGTGCAAAGCCGAGCGTCAGTACATCGGGCCGCTGCGGATCGAGCAGGCGCGTGACGTGGCGCAGCTCAGCGACGCTCAGGCCCTGGTCGGCGTACTGGCGACGCAGGCGTTCGCGCACCCCGGCGAGCATCCGCGCCTTCACTTCCTGCGAGGTCTCCCAGTACTTGAGCTCCGGAACACCCTCCAGACCCTGCCAGAACGGCGCGTCATTGAGGTGCTCGCGCCACTCGGGGTCCAGCTGGGCGTCGAAGAAACGGCACCAGGTCTGCGCCAGGAACGTCGGCACATGGACGCCGTTGGTCACGTAGCCGACCGGATTTTCACTCACCGGCACGTCGTTCCAGTGATCTGCACACAGCTTGGCGGAGACCCGCCCGTGTATGCGGCTGACACCGTTGACGCGCCCTGCGCCGGCGAGCGCCAGGCGCGTCATGTTGAAGCGATGGTTGTCGCCCGGTGCGCGCCCCAGCTGCATCACGCGCTCCTGCTGCAGCCCCGACACGCGCAGGTATTCCGTGAAGCAGGCGCTGAACAGGCCATCGTCGAAGGCATCGTGGCCGGCCGCCACCGGCGTGTGCGTGGTGAACACGCATTGCGGCGCGGTGGCCTCAAGCGCCGTCTCGAAATCCAGCCCTCGCGCCATCCCTTCACGCAGCAGCTCGAGAATCAGAAAGGCGGCGTGCCCTTCATTGATATGCCAGACCGCGGGCGCCAGGCCCAGCGCGCGCAGCAAGCGTACCCCGCCGATGCCGAGAATCATCTCCTGCCGAATCCGCGCCGCATCGCCGCCGCCGTAAAGCTTTTGGGTAATGTCGCGGTCCTCGCCGGCATTCTCGGGGCAGTTGGTATCCAGCAGGTAGACCGGCACGCGACCCACCAGCGCCCGCCATACCCGCGCCGTCACCTCCCGATCGCCGATATGCACCGCCACCTTGAGCAATTGTCCGGTGGCCGTGCACACCGTCTCGACCGGCAGATCGCGCGCATCGGTCTCGGTGTAATCGGCGTGCTGCACGCCTTCGCCATCGACCCGCTGCGTGAAATACCCCTGCCGGTAAAGGAGCCCCACGGCGATGAAGTTCAGGCGCTCATCGCTCGCCGCCTTGCAGTAATCACCCGCCAGGATTCCGAGGCCACCGGAGTAGATCGGGAAACTCTCGTGGAAGCCGTACTCGGCGCAGAAATAGGCAATCAGCGGCTGATCGGCGCGCGGCGGCACCTTGACGTAGCTGTCGAGGTAGTCGAGCACCTGGCGGTAGCGCTCGACGTACTCCGGGTCATTGGCGGCGCGCTCCAGGCGCGTCTGGTCCAGGCAGCGCAACATGAGGCGCGGGTTGCGCTCGACCTGCTCCCACAACTCCGGGTCCAGATCCTGGAAGAGCGCGCGCGCCGGACGATGCCAGCTGAAGAACAGGTTGGCGGCGAGCTCAGGCAGGCGCGCCAGTGCTGCCGGGATGGGCGAAGTCACTTCGAGTAGCTGCATGCGCGTGATTCTAGCAGCCGCTCGCCGCCGGTCATTGCCTGCACCCGTTCGGTGCTTCCGGCACTTCGTTATACTGAAGCAGTGCAAAGACTCGTCGCCACGCTGCTTATGTTGACCCCCTTCCTGAGCGCCTGCGAACTCCGCCAGGCCGCCGGCGCCGGGGCGGCCGCGGCGACCGTGTCCCGCTGCCTGCCGGGCGAACGCGGGTATTTGCGCATGAGTCTTCGCGGCGCCATTAACGCCGAGATTGACGCGCGCGGCTCGACCCTGGGCTGTGAAGGCGGCGAGCGCCCGGATGGCAGGGGACTGCGGCTGAGCTTCGCGGTGCCCGCCCTCGCCGGCGTTCCGGCGCTGCGCATCGTGTTCGGGCTCGACGCCGCTCCCCGCCGGAATGCCGCCGGGCCCCTCCCGACAAACCTCACCCTGATCGCCGAAGGCAAGCAGCGCCTGTACGCCACGCAGGGGGAAGAGCACTGCAGCATCGAGGGGCTTGACCAGCAGGCGGTAGGCACCGCCGGAGAGTACCGCGTGGCGGCACGCGGTTCCTGCATTGATCCGGCAACCACGCTGGACGGCGCTGAACGCCTGTACGTCAATCGCTTCGACTTCGCAGGCCTGGCGAGCTTCGCGCCTGAGGAGCCGGGACATGTCGCGGCGAACTGAACGCGCGCGCCGCCGGTTGCCGTGGGCACTCCTTTTAATAGTGTGCGCCGGCCCGCTGGCCGCGCTGGAGCCGCTGGAGCAGTTTCCGCGCCTCGCGCTTGAAATCCGCGGCCCCGGCGGACGTCAGTGGTTCGACGTGGCCATCGCAGACAGCGCGGCGCGCTCCGAGCAGGGCCTGATGTTCGTGCGCACCATGCCGCCCGATGCGGGCATGCTGTTTCCGCAGCGCAGCCCGCAGGTCATGAGCATGTGGATGAAGAACACGCTGATCCCGCTGGACATGCTGTTCATCGACGCGCGCGGCCGCATCGTCTGCCTGCTCGAGAGGGTCCCACCCCTGACTCTCGATATCCGCAGCTGTGCGAAGCCAGTCAAGGCGGTGGTTGAAATCAACGGCGGCGAAGCGCAACGGCGCGGGATCCGGCAAGGCGACCGGGTCTACTACGCCTTGCCGCCGGCCGACGCGTCGAAGCAACAAATCGGCCACTGACCACGCGCCTGCGCCGCGCCGCCTGTACAGACTCACCTGCCGGGCCGTATTATTTGCGCAAATAGGGCGCCAGGCGCCAAGAACTAAAACCGGGATGTCTGAACTGGGAGAGGTTTATGCGCATGACTCGTAGGAACTGGGCGACACATCTCGCTGCTGTGTCGCTGGCATCGCTGCTCGCGGCCGCCACGCTGCCGGCCGCGGCCCAGAGCCAGCCCGGACCGAAGCCGGTGGCCGCGACTGACAGCGCTCTGGAAGAGGTCGTCATCACCGGCTCGCTGATTCCGCGGCCGAAGGAAGAGACTGCGGTGCCGACCTCGACCATTACGGCCGAGGATCTTCGGACCAAGGGCTTCGCCACCGTGGCGGATGCGTTGCGGCAGGCTTCATTCTCGAGTGGCAGCGTGCAAGGCGCGCAGTTTGTCAACGGCTTCACGCCCGGCGCACAGACCCTGAGCCTCTTCGGCCTCTCGCCCAGCTACGTCAAGTATCTGATTGACGGGCGTCCGATGTCCGATTACCCGGCGCTGTACAACGGCACCGATGTCATCAACAGCATCAGCGGCATCCCCGAAGAGATGATTGATCATGTCGACATTCTGCCGGGCGGCCAGTCTTCGCTCTATGGGTCGGACGCCATCGCCGGCGTGGTCAACATTGTGCTCAAGAAACGCCTCGATGCCCCTGTGCTGGACGTGCGCCTGAGCGGATTCCAGAACGGCGGCGGCACCGACCGGCGTTTTTCACTGGCCGACAGCTTCGAATTAGGCCGTTTCAAATTCCTGACCGGGATTCAGTACCAGAATACCGACCCGATCTGGGCCTTCCAGCGCGACACGACGAGCCAGACCTTCACCGGCGGCACGGGTCCCGCGGTCGCGGAGCGCGACTGGCTGGTGTACTCCCCCTTCTCTGGCACCTACTACTTCCAGGACCCGAACAACTGCGGATTGGTCGACCCACAGTTCGGGAACACCACCGGCAAGCAGCGACGAGCCCACCGCGATGCGAACGGCGTAGACCCTGGGTATTTTTGCGGCAGCTTCAACGACGCCTACTACACGCTCAACGACGGGCAGGAGAGCACGCAACTCTACCTGCATGCTACCGCGGACGTGACGGGCTCGATGCAGGCCTACAGCGACGTGCTCTACAGTAACGAACTCGTGCACTTCGGCACTGGTACTCGATTCTGGTCGACGCAAATTAGCTATCCGTTCGGCGTAATCTACGACCCCAACATAGGCGACTACGTGGGGCTGCAGCACATCTTCTCGCCGGAGGAATCTGGCGGCCTCGGCAACATGCTCAACCCCAATACCACGAATGCGCTGCGCGCCACGCTGGGCGTGCAGGGTGACCTGTGGGGCCACTGGACCTACGACCTGGGCTTTACCCACACGGCGCAAAAGCTAAAAGAAGGCACGAAGGTGCTCTTCACCAACCCAGTCGAGGCCTTCTACGCGTCCATACTCGGTCCCAACCTCGGGCCGGATCCGTTTGGAAATGGCGTACCGACCTATACGCCGAACTACACCGCTTTCTACACGCCGCTCACTCCCGACCAGTACGCGAGCTTCAGTGGCACGGCATATTCCTTCTCCAGCACCGAGGACAACATGTTGCGCGCACAGCTCACCAACTCCGCGCTACTTAAGCTGCCCGGCGGTAATGCGGGTATCGCGGTGGTGGCCGAAGGTGGTGATCAGGGATGGCGTTATGAACCGGACCCGCGCTTCCTGAATGGCGGCACCTGGGGCTACACGGCCGTTGCCGGCGATGGCCATCGCTCCCGCTACGCATTCACCACCGAAGTGAGGCTACCGGTGGTTAGAATGATTACCGTGACCGGCTCCGGCCGCTACGACGCCTATAAGGTGGCCGGAAACACGATTAGCAAGAGCACCTACAATGTCGGCCTGGAGTTCCGGCCGGTGACCAGCCTGCTGCTGCGCGGCCGCTACGGGACAGCATTCAAGACGCCGACACTCTCGGATGAGTTCCAGGGCCAGAGCGGCTTTTTCCAGACGGTCAACGACTACTACTGGTGCCAGCTGCACAACCAGCCACTCGATACGTGCCTGCAGGCCGGAATCTCGGTGTTCGGCACCACTGAGGGCAATCCCGCGCTCAGGCCCATCAACGCCAAGGTCTGGAATGTCGGCGTCGTGTGGGCGCCGACGCAGGCGCTGTCCGTGACCACGGACTATCTGCACTGGAGTATCGATGACGAGGTGCGCCAACAAAATACCGACAAGCTGCTGATCACGGAGAACCAGTGCAGAACCGGCGTGCTGGACATCAGCTCCCCCACCTGCGTCGCGGCACTGGCACAAGTGCATCGCGATGCGTTCAATCTCATCACGAGCATCGACATACCAAAGGTCAACGTCTCAAACGAGACAGTCAATGCATTTATTGCAAATGTCCGCTACGACCTCGCGATGGGCGGCGCAGGACACCTGATCTTTAACCTCAACTGGAGCGACATGCTCAAGCACACGAACCAGAGATACCCCGGAGATCCGGTCTTCGATCTGCTGGGTGATCCCACCGCACCTCGGGATACGAGCTGGGAGTTCAAGTCCAAGACCGATTTGTCCACCTCATGGAATTTTGGTGACTGGAGCAGCACGCTCTATGTCGACGTGCACGGCAAGTCACCCAATTACATCGCCACCATAAACGGCTACACCGATCCGCGTGCGACGGATCTGGGGCCCTGGGTAGTGACGAACCTCAGCATCAGCTACCAGTGGTCACAACAGCTGCAACTCACGGGGACTGTGGTCAATTTGACGGACCGCGCGCCACCGGTCGACAAGAGCTATCCGGGAACCACGGCCCAACCGTATGACATCTTCAATTACGACGTCTTCGGCCGTGCGGTTCGCGCGGAGGTCAACTACAAGTTCCGCTAGCGGCAACGCTGTCAACACATCGGGGAAGGGGATGACCCCCTTCCCCTTTTTTTTGTCAGCGGCCAGAGTCCAGGCGCGCCACGCTGTGCTTGAAGCTCGGTGCCGCCACCTTGCCGATCAGCTGTTCAATGGCGCCGCCCGCGGCGAGCAACTGCGTGTCGGACCAGGCCGGACCGATCAGGGACAAGCCCACCGGCAGGCCCTTGATGAGTCCCATGGGCAGCGTGAGGTGGGGGTAACCGGCAATCGCCGGGAGGTTCCCGGGCCCGCTCCAGGTCATTGC
>DATFUG010000422.1:0-11755 GCA_035261025.1 Steroidobacteraceae bacterium
TGCGCTTCGGTCTGGGCGGGCCGGCGAACAACACCCTGAATTTTCTGCGCCTGGTGCGCGCCGCCAACCCGCGTCTGCTCGACGAGTTGCTCGATGCCGCCCCGGGCCCGGTGCCCGGTCAGAGCGTCACGATCAACTGACGCCCCCGTCCCGTACCCCTTTGGTCCTCGCTTCCACCGATCTGCTGCGCGATGCCGTGTATCGGCGACTATGGATCTCGATCCTGATCTCTTCCTTTGGCGGCCAGGTGACGATCCTGGCCCTGCCACTGACCGCCGCCGTGCTGATGCACGCGTCGCCGACCCAGATGGGCTTGCTGACCGCGATGGAAATCGTGCCCTTCGTGCTGTTTTCCCTGCCGACTGGTGTCTGGCTCGATCGCCTGCGAAAACTCCCGGTGTATGTCATGGGCGAATTGTCGATTGCGTGCGCCGTGACCAGTGTGCCGCTCGCCTGGTGGTTCGGCTGGCTGTCCATGACCTGGCTGTACGTCGTGGGCTTCGCCATCGGCGCCGTCAACACCACCGCGGGCAGTGCCGCCCAGATCGTACTGACGCAGATCGTGCCCCGCGATCGCCTGATCGAGGCCCATGCCAAGAACGCCCTGGCGCAGTCGACGGCCGAAGTTTCGGGACCCGGGGCCGCCGGCGCACTGATCAAGCTCACCGGGGCACCGCTCGCGCTCCTGGCGAATGCGGCGCTGCTGCTGACCTCAGCCTGGATTCTGCGCGGCGTGGCCGTCCGGGAAACGCCCAGCGCCAGCAACGCCCCCTTCTGGCCGGCGCTGCGCGACGGCCTGAACTTCGTGCGCAGCCACCGGCTGCTGGTGACGATGGCCTGCTGCGTCGGCGCCTGGCAGCTGTGCAATCAGGCGGCCACCGTGGTGCAGATCCTGTTCGCGACGCGCCAGCTCGGTCTCGGCGAGCGCGGAGTCGGCCTCAGTTACGTGGCCCTCGGCGTCGGCACTGTCGCCGCCAGCGCGATTGGCAATCGCCTCGCGCGCCACATCGGCCCCGGGCCCACGCTGGTGCTGGGCTTTGGCATCTGTGGCACGGGCTGGCTGCTGTTGGCGCTGGCACCCGTCGGCGCCATCGGCATCGCCGCCTACGCGCTGATGCTGCTGCTGTTTGGCGTCGGCGCCGTATTCATCTTCATCAACTTCCTGTCCCTGCGCCAGTCCGTTACGCCCGGCCGCATGCTGGGTCGCATGACCAGCACGATGCGCTGGCTGATCCTGCTACCGGCAGTCCCGGGCGCATTGATCGGGGGCTGGCTTGGAGAGCATTTCGGCTTGCGCGTGACGCTGGGGTTTGCCGGTGTCTGCTCGCTCCTGCTCGCGGGCATCGGCTGGTACATTCCCGTGATCCGGCGCGTCACGACACTGCCGACGCTGAAAGCGGAAGCCATCACGCCCTACTGCTCGGACCAGCCCGACAGCGCATGATGTGCCTCCCGCAATGAGACCAAGTGCCCGCATAATCGCCCGCGCGATCACGCCGCAGCGCTGGCGGAACGGGGGCGGCGAGACACGCGAGCTGTACACCTGGCCCGATCCGCGCCACTGGCGGCTGCGCATCAGCCTCGCCACCATCGAGCGCGCGGGCCCCTTCTCGGTGTTTGCCGGCGTGCAGCGCCGGATCGCGGTCATCGAGGGGGCAGGCATCCTGCTCCGGATCAACGATGAGACGCACCGGTTGACGACCGATACGGAGCCACTGGCGTTTGATGGAGGCGCAGCGGCGCATTGCACGCCTCTGGGCGGCGCCACGAGCGATCTGAATCTCATGATCACCCATGGCCAGGGCGAGATGCTGCGCGCACTGCCGGGCATCCCCTGGATTTCTGCCTCTCCACAGCGCGCTCTGTTTGCCCGAATCGCCGGCGAACTGAAGACCGATGCGGGCGGGTCCGAGCCGGTTCCCGCCGGCACGCTGCTCTGGTTCGAAGAGGCCGCCGGTGTGGCTTTCACATTTGCACTGGCGGATGCGGGTCCCTCAACTCCGGCCTGGTGGCTGGGCTATGATCCTTCCGGGTGGGTTGAACACAAGGGCGGACGATGAAGATCCTCGTGCTTCATGGCATCAATCTCAATATGTTCGGCAAGCGCGAGCCGGAACTCTATGGGACCGTCACGCTGGAGGAGATCGACACGCGCCTGCGGGCGCTGGGCCAGGAACTGGGCGTACAGGTGGACAGCTTTCAGACCAACGATGAAGGCGCAATGTGCGAGCGCATCCATCGGTGCAAGCTGGAAGGGGTCGATGCGGTGCTGATCAACGCCGGTGCCTGGTCGCACTACAGCATTGCCATCCGCGATGCCCTGGCGATGCTGACCGTTCCGGTGGTGGAGCTGCACGTGTCGAATGTGCAGGCGCGTGAGCCCTTCCGGCACACCTCGGTGTTCGCCGCCATCGTCAAGGGCCAGATCAGCGGCTTTGGGATCGACAGCTACCTGCTCGCGCTGCGCGCGGCCGTGTCCACCGTCAAAACGGCGGGAAAGGCCTGAGGTTCTCAGTGCAGCTTGAGGCGCGGACGCAGTATCCGCGAGACATGCCCGATGAGGATGAGCGCGAGCCCGCGCATCAGGCCGTGGATGGCAAACAGGTGCATGCGGTACAGCGACATATAGACGAAGCGCGCAATCCGCCCTTCGATCGCCATGCGGCCGCCAATCAGGCTGCCCATGAGACTCCCGACCGTGGAGAAGCGGCTCAGCGATACGAGTGAACCGTGATCCCGGTACACGAACGCGCGTGGCGCCCTGCCGCTCATCAGGCGTCCCAGATTGTCGAACGTCCTCGCCGCCATCTGGTGCGCCACCTGGGCGCGTGGCGGGACCGGGCGAGCGGCGCCCGGTAAGGTGCAGGAACAGCAGTCGCCGATCGCAAAGATGGTGTCGTCGCGCGTGACCTGCAGGGTCGGCCGCACGAGCAGCTGGCAACTGGCGGTCGTTTCAAGTCTCCCCATGTTCGGATCCCGCAGGATCTCCGGGCCACGCACACCGGCTGCCCAGACCTTGAGCTCCGCCACGATCTCGGAGCCCGACTGCGTCTGGATCGCCGCGGAGGTGACACCGACCACCCGCACCTCGGTCTGCACGATGACCCCGAGCGCTTCCAGTTCCTCGCGGGCGGCCTTCGCCAGTTTCTCGGGCAAGGCGGGCAAAATCCGCGGGCCGGCTTCCACAAGGGTGACTTTCAAGCGGCTCTCGTCAAAGTCTTCCAGTCCGGCGTCATGCAGGGCGGAAGCCGCGTTGTAGAGCTCCGCGGCCAGTTCCACGCCGGTGGCCCCGCCGCCGACGATGGCCACGCGCACCTGTGCATCGGCCGCCGGGTTTTCACCCACGGCGCGTGACACGCGCAGGCACTGGTTGAGCAGGCGGTCGCGAAAGTCATCAGCATCGACACGGCTGTCGAGGAACAGGCAGTGGCTGGAGGCCCCGGGCGTTCCAAAATCATTGGTCACCGAGCCGATTGCGATCACCAGATAGTCGTAGGCGATGCGATGGCGCCCGATCAGCTCACGACCGTCCACGTCGAGGAGCGGCGCCACCACGATTTCGCGCCCGGCACGATCGATGGCCTCGAGGGTTCCCTGAAAGAAATGGTAGCCCCAACGGTGGCAATGGCTGCGGTACCCGACCTCATCGAGATTGGCGTCCAGGGATCCGGCCGCCACTTCATGCAGGAGGGGCTTCCAGATGTGCGTCCGGTACTTCTCGACCAGGGTGATCTGGCACTTCTCCCGGCCATATTTCGCGCCCAGCCGCGTGACCAGTTCCAGCCCGGCCGCGCCCCCGCCCACCACCACGATCTGTGTCCTTTTCACGCGCCGGAATTCTCCGTGATCGACACCGGGGCCGCCAGTTGCCCACTGGGCGCGGGGCGCCTCAATACTCATATCAACAATGTTATGTTCCTTCCGTGGACAATGACTACCATGAACGCAGTGGCCATTGCCGATGACCTGGAGGGCGCCCTGGCTCAGAAAACCCGGGCCTCCGTACAGCTGCTGCAGGGCGCGGTCCTGGACTACGGCCGCGTCGTGTATGCCACCAGCCTGGGTGCGGAGTCGCTGGTGCTGACCGACCTGATTTTCCAGCACGCACCGCAGGTCGATATCTTTACGGTCGACACCGGCCGCCTGCCTGAAGCCACGCTGGAGCTGCTCGAGCGCATTGAGCGCCATTACGGACGGCGCATTCGCGTCGTTTATCCGGAATCACAGGCCATCCAGAATTACGTCGCCGATCACGGCGTCAACGGTTTCTACCGGGGCCTGGCGGAACGTCAGTCCTGCTGCAGCATCCGCAAGCTCGAGCCCTTCCGGCGGGCCATCGCCGGGTATGGCGCGTGGGTCACCGGAGTGCGCCAGGAGCAATCGGCGGCCCGGGCGCTCACCGAGGCGAGTGAATTCGATGCCCGCTTCGGCATGCAGAAACTGAGCCCGCTGCTGCTGTGGACCAGTGATGAGGTCTGGACGTATATTCGCGCCAGGCGATTACCCTACAACCCGATGCATGATGTCGGCTATCCCAGCATCGGTTGCGCGCCCTGCACCCGCGCCATTGAGCCGGGGCAGGATCCTCGCGCGGGCCGCTGGTGGTGGGAAAGTCCGGAGTCACGGGAGTGCGGACTGCAGCCACGGAAGTTGCCGGGGTCTATCAGCGATTTGTAATGCAGCTGACGCATCTTCAGAGGCTAGAAGCAGAAAGCATCCACATCTTCCGTGAAGTCGTCGCGGAGGCCGAGAAGCCGGTCCTGCTCTTTTCGGCCGGCAAGGATTCGGCCGTCATGCTGCATCTGGCACGCAAGGCCTTCTATCCCTCCCCGCCCCCTTTCCCGCTCCTGCACGTCGACACCACCTGGAAATTCCGCGACATGTACGCGCTGCGCGATCGCGTGGCCGCGGAATCCGGCATGCAGCTGCTGGTCCACCAGAACCCGGAGGCGAAGGCGCGCGGCATCAATCCCATCGAGCACGGCTCCTTGCACACTGACCTGTGGAAGACCGAAGGGCTGAAGCAGGCACTGGACCTCCATGGCTTTGATGTGGCGTTCGGCGGCGCGCGGCGCGACGAGGAAAAGAGCCGCGCCAAGGAGCGCATCTTCAGTTTCCGCGCGGCGAATCACCGCTGGGATCCGAAGCGGCAGCGACCCGAACTGTGGCGCCTGTATAACACCCGCAAGGCGCGCGGCGAGAGTATCCGGGTATTCCCGCTGTCGAACTGGACGGAACTCGACGTCTGGCAGTACATCCACCTGCAGAACATTCCGATCGCACCGCTGTATTTTGCGGCGAAGCGCCCCACCGTGGAGCGCGATGGCCTGCTGCTGATGGTCGATGACGAGCGCTTACCGCTGCGGCCGGGCGAGAAGCCGGTCATGCGCTCGATTCGCTTCCGGACGCTCGGCTGCTATCCGCTCACCGGCGCGGTGCTGAGCGAGGCGGCGACGCTCCCGGACATCATCCGGGAGATGCTGCTGACGACGACCTCCGAGCGCCAGGGCCGGGCCATCGATCATGACCAGTCGGCCAGCATGGAGAAGAAGAAGCAGGAGGGTTACTTTCGAGCGCCGGCCGCTACCGCGCCTCCGCGCTGGCGGCCGCGGACATCGACGCGTATCTGCATCAGCATCAGCACAAATCCATGCTGCGGTTCATCACCTGTGGCAGCGTTGATGACGGCAAATCGACCCTGATCGGGCGGCTCCTGTACGACAGCAAATTCATCTTCGAGGACCAGCTCGCCACCCTCGAGGCCGACAGCCGGCGGATCGGCACGCAGGGCCAGAACATCGATTTCGCCCTGCTGGTCGATGGACTGGCCGCGGAGCGCGAACAGGGCATCACCATCGACGTCGCGTACCGCTACTTTGCCACGGAGAAAAGGAAATTCATCGTTGCCGATACGCCGGGCCATGAGCAGTACACGCGCAACATGGTCACGGGCGCCTCGACCGCGGAGCTGGCCGTCATCCTGGTCGACGCGCGCAAGGGCGTGCTGACCCAGACCCGCCGCCACAGTTACCTCGCGCAGCTGATCGGCATCCGCCACGTGGTGCTGGCCGTCAACAAGATGGACCTGGTCGGGCATGCCGAAGCACGATTCGGGTCCATCCTCCTGGAGTACCGGGCTTTTGCGGCCAGCATCGGCATCATGGATTTCACGCCCATACCGATCAGCGCGCTCGGTGGCGACAATATCGCCCTACGCAGCGCGAACATGCCGTGGTACGCCGGGCCGACGTTGCTCGAGCACCTGGAGTCCGTCGAACTGGACGCCAACGCTGACCAGGCGCGGGCATTTCGCATGCCGGTGCAATGGGTCAACCGGCCCAATCAGGAATTTCGCGGCTACGCGGGCCTGATCGCGAGCGGTGTCATCCGCAAGGGCACCGCCATTCGGGTGCTGCCCTCCGGGATCACTTCCTCGATCAGCCGCATTACGACCGCCGATGGCGAGCTCGAGGAGGCCATGGCCGGCCAGGCCGTCACGCTGAGTTTCAGGGACGAGATCGACTGTTCGCGCGGCGATGTGATCGCCCCGGCCGATCAGCCGCCGGAAGCGGCCGACCAGTTCGAAGCGACGATCGTGTGGATGGCAGAGGAGCCGATGCTTCCGGGTCGGCCCTACTGGCTGAAGATCGGCACCCAGACCGTGACGGCGCAGCTCCAGGCGCCGAAGTATGAGATCAACGTCAACACGCTGGAGCACCTGGCAGCCCGGACCCTCGAGCTCAACGCGATCGGCGTGGGCAATGTTTCGACCGACCGGCCGGTGGTATTCGAGCCCTACGCGCAAAGCCGCGACCTCGGTGGCTTTATCCTCATCGACAAAATGTCCAACGCCACCGTTGCCGCCGGCATGCTGCATTTCGCGCTGCGCCGCTCCGGAAATATCCACTGGCAGCGAATCGATGTCACCCGCGAGGTGCGCGCCGATCTGAAGAAGCAGCAGGCTGCGGTGCTCTGGTTCACGGGCATTTCCGGCGCCGGCAAATCAACCATTGCCAACCTGGTGGAGAAGAAGCTGGTGCGCATGCATCGGCATACCTTCCTGCTGGACGGCGACAACGTGCGCCACGGGCTCAACCGCGACCTCGGGTTTTCCGATGCCGATCGGGTCGAAAACGTGCGCCGGGTCGCGGAAGTCGCCCGGCTGATGACCGATGCAGGATTGATCGTCATCACTGCATTCATATCCCCATTCCGTGCCGAACGCGACATGGTGCGGCAGATGATCGCCCCGGGGGAGTTCTATGAGATTCACGTCGACACGCCGCTGGCGACGGCCGAGGCACGCGACGTGAAGGGGCTGTACCGCAAGGCGCGTGCCGGCCAGCTGAAGAATTTTACCGGCATCGACAGTCCCTATGAGGCTCCCGGCGCTCCGGAGATTCATATCGATACCTCGAGGCTCACGCCGGAGGAAGCCGCCGAGCTGATACTAAAGCGGCTCATTCCATGAATGACAGCGAACTCGCGCGCCAGCTCGCCGCCACGGCCGGCCAGTTGCTGGTGGATCTACGCCTCGGAGAGATTTTCAGTGGTGAGGCACTCGGGGCGCTCGGCGACCGGCTGGCCAACGCCTTCATCCTGGCTGGCCTACGGCATCACCGTCCGGACGATGCCATTCTTTCCGAGGAGGAAGCCGACAACCCCACCCGCCTCGGCGCCCGCCGGGTCTGGATCGTCGATCCGCTGGACGGCACGCGCGAGTATGGGGAGGGACGCGCGGACTGGGCCGTGCATGTGGGTCTTGCCATTGACGGGGATGCCACGATCGGTGCCGTGGCGCTGCCCGGATTGCCCCTCACGCTGAGCAGTGCCGACGTACGGGCCCCGCCGCGGCGCTCGGCCGCGCGCCTGCGCCTGCTCGTCAGCCGCACGCGCCCCGCCCCCGAAGCGGTTGCGGTGGCGGCGGCACTTGATGCCGAGCTGGTGCCGATGGGCTCGGCCGGTGCCAAGGCCATGGCCGTAGTGCGGGGCGAAGCGGACATCTACCTGCACTCGGGCGGACAGTTCGAATGGGATAACTGCGCGCCGGTGGCCGTAGCGCGTGCGGCGGGCCTGCACGTGTCCCGGCTCAATGGCCGGGCACTGCGTTATAACCAGGCGGACACGCGCTTGCCGGACCTGCTGGTGTGCCGCGCTGAGCTCGCGGCCCGTGTGATCGAACTGGCCGCCGCGCTCTAGTCGCGGAAGTTCTCGAACTGCAGGGGCAGCTCGCTGCTGTGTTTGCGCAGCAGCGCCATCGCGGTCTGCAGGTCGTCACGATTCTTGCCACTGACACGCAGCTTGTCGCCGTTGATCTGCGCATCGACCTTGAGGCGGGCTTCCTTGAGGCCGGCCACGAGTCGTTTAGCCAGGGCCGTTTCAATCCCCTGCCGTATCGTGATCGTGCGGCGCGCTTCGGCCAGGTTCACCTGCACCTCTCCCAGTTCGACGCAGCGCGGGTCGATGTGGCGCGCGGCCAGCCGCAGGCGCAGGATGTCGAGCAGCTGGTTGAGCTGGTATTCGCTCCGGGCGAACTGTGTGATCAGGAAGTCCTGCAGCTCAAAGCGCGCGCCGGTGCCACGCAGGTCGTAGCGGTTGTCGAGTTCGCGCTTGGCCTGGTCGACGGCGTTGACAAGCTCATGGGCATCCACCTTGGAGACCGCGTCGAAGGACGGCATGCCGGCGCTTAACGACGGGGGCGCGCCCGGGATCGCGCGCGGCGTCCGCTGCGTTTGGCCCCGCCGGCCTTGGGCTTAGGGTTTCTGTCGCCTTCCAGCCCGTGCGCGAGCCGGATCAGATAACTGCGGAACGCCCGTGACAGCTCGGGGTGAGCCAGTGCGTGCTCCACGGTCGCCTGCAGGTAGCCGAGTTTGCTGCCGCAATCGTAACGCTTGCCCTCAAAACGGTGCGCATAGACGGCCTCGCGGGCCAGGAGCCGGGCAATCCCGTCCGTGAGCTGAATCTCCCCGCCTGCGCCGCGGCCCAGCTGGCGCAGCTGATCGAACACGCCCGGTGTCAGTACGTAACGGCCGACGACCGCCAGCGTCGAGGGTGCAACCTTCGGCTTGGGCTTCTCGACAATGCTGCGGATGCGGCTGACCGGGATACGGGCGGTTTCGACTTCCACGATGCCGTACTTGTCGGTGTCCCGCCGCGGTATTTCCTCGACGCCGAGCACGCTGCCCCGATGAAAGGCGTAGGTGGCGGCCATCTGCTTCAGGCAGGGCACCTCCGCATCGATCAGGTCATCGGCGAGATGGACAAAGAAGGGTTCCTGGCCCACGGCGGCCTCGGCGCACAGCACTGCGTGGCCCAGGCCCAGCGGAGCGGACTGGCGGATGTAGATGCAGGTTGCATAGCTGGGCAGCACGCTGCGGATCTGGCGCGCCAGATCGGTCTTGCCCTGCGACTCGAGCAGTTTCTCCAGTTCCTGATCGGAATCGAAATGATCCTCGATCGCGCGCTTGGAGGCACCGGTGATGAACACCAGGCGCTGTGCGCCCGCCGCGAGCGCCTCTTCCACCGCGTACTGGATCAGCGGTTTGTCGACGACCGGCAGCATTTCCTTCGGGCTCGCCTTGGTGGCGGGCAGAAAGCGCGTGCCACGGCCGGCCACGGGAAACACGGCGGTCCTGATCTCGGACTTCATGGAAGTTTCAATCCCGAATCGGGCGGTCCGTGCCCTCGTTCACGCGCTCCCGCAGATCCTTGCCGGGCTTGAAGTGCGGCACGTACTTACCGTCCAGCGCCACGGCTTCACCCGTCTTCGGGTTGCGTCCCTGGCGCGGCGGCCGGAAGTGGAGGGAAAAACTGCCGAAGCCGCGGATCTCGATCCGATCGCCCTGCGCCAGGGCGTCGCTCATGATCTCAAGCATCTGCTTGAGAGCGAGTTCGACGTCCTTGGCCGGCAGGTGCTTCTGCTTGGTGGTGATGATTTCTATGAGTTCGGACTTCGTCATGCCAGCCCCTGCCCTGCTTCATTATTTTTTTGGATCAATCGCGACCTGGGGTATTGATCTGTTCCTTCAACAGGTCGCCCAGGCTGGTGCCAGAAGTCGGCTGTTCCGAGCGATAATTCTGCACCGCTTCGGCCTCTTCGTGGACTTCCTTGGCCTTGATCGACAGTGAGATCGAGCGCGTCTTGCGATCGACGCCCACGAACTTCGCCTCGACCTCGTCGCCCACCTTCAGCACCTGGCGGGCATCCTCGATGCGATCGCGTCCTAGTTCCGAAGCGCGCAGCTGCCCCTCGATGCCATTGCCCAGGTCGATGATCGCGCCACGCGCGTCAACCTCGCGCACCGTGCCGCGCACCACGCTGCCCTTTGGATTGTCGGTGATGTAGCCGGAGAACGGATCCTTCGCCAGTTGCTTGATGCCGAGCGAGATGCGCTCGCGTTCCGGATCGATCGCCAGCACCATCGCCTCGACCTGCTGGCCCTTCTGGTAATTGCGCACCGCTTCTTCGCCCGGTACATCCCAGGAAATATCCGAGAGGTGCACCAGGCCGTCGATGTTGCCTGCGAGCCCGATGAAGATGCCAAAGTCGGTGATCGACTTGATCTGCCCGGCCACGCGATCGCCACGATTGTGGTTCTCGGAAAATTCCTTCCAGGGATTGGCCGCGCACTGCTTGAGACCGAGGGAAATGCGCCGCCGCTCCTCGTCGACGTCGAGCACCATGACCTCGACTTCCTGACCGGTCTGCACGACCTTGGCCGGATTGACGTTCTTGTTGGTCCAGTCCATCTCCGAGACGTGCACCAGCCCCTCGACGCCGTCTTCGATCTCGACGAACGCGCCGTAGTCGGCAATATTGGTGATCTTGCCGAACACGCGCGTGTTGGGCGGATAGCGCCGGGCTATGTTCTCCCACGGATCAGCGCCGAGCTGCTTCAGGCCAAGCGAAACGCGCGAGCGCTCGCGGTCGAACTTCAGGATCCGCACGTCGACTTCATCGCCGACCTTGACCACTTCGGAAGGATGCTTGACGCGCTTCCAGGCCATGTCGGTGATGTGCAACAACCCGTCGATGCCGCCGAGGTCGACGAAGGCGCCGTAGTCGGTGAGGTTCTTGACGGTGCCCTTGACCACCGCGCCTTCCTGGAGGTTATCCAGCAGCGCGCTGCGTTCCGCGGAAAATTCCTGCTCGACGACGGCGCGGCGCGAGACCACGACGTTGTTGCGCTTCTGGTCGAGCTTGATGACCTTGAACTCGAGCGGCTTGTTTTCGAGGTAGGCCGTGTCACGGACCGGACGCACGTCGACCAGCGAACCGGGAAGGAAGGCCCGCACCGTTTCGATGTCGACCGTGAAGCCGCCCTTGACGCGGCCGGAGATGATGCCGGTCACGATTTCGCCATCGTTGAAGGCCTGCTCGAGGCGGGTCCACGTGCGGGCGCGCTTGGCCTTTTCGCGCGACAGGCGTGTCTCGCCGGTGCCGTCCTCGACGGCGTCGAGCGCCACTTCGATCTGGTCTCCGGCCTTGACCTCGATCTCGCCGCGCTCGTTTTTGAACTGGTCGAGCGGTATTACCGCTTCGGATTTGAGGCCTACGTTGATGATGACGACGTCGGGACCGACATCCACCACCAGGCCCATCAGGATCATGCCGGGGCGAATCCGCTGATTCGCCAGGCTCTGCTCGAACATCTCGCTGAAACTTTCGGTCATGTCTACTCTCGCACGCGCTTGCGGCGTGCTTGGCTGGCCGCTGGCGCATCCGGCACCACCGCGGGTTTATTGACGATCGGGT
>DATFUG010000423.1:0-4645 GCA_035261025.1 Steroidobacteraceae bacterium
ATAATACGTGGAACGCTGCCCCTGCGTGATCTGCCGGATGGGGGTGCGGCAGCGGCGGCAGGCGAGTCCCGCACGCTCGTACACGTACAGCCGCTGGCGAAAATATCCGGGCTCGCCGTCGGCGCCGACGTAATCGCGCAGGGTCGTGCCCCCGGCGCGGATGGCTGCACCCAGCACGCGGCGGATCGCCGCGACCAGCCGCGTGCAGTCGGCCAGGTTGAGCGTGCGGGCGGCGCGGCGCGGGCGAATCCGCGCGTGCAGCAGTGCTTCGCTGGCGTAGATATTGCCGACACCGGTGACCAGGCGGCTGTTGAGGAGCAGCTGCTTGATGGCCACGCGCCGCCGGCGCGTCACGGCGTGCAGGTAGGCGCCGTCAAATCGCTTCTCGAGCGGTTCGGGCGCCAGATCGCGCAGCAGCGGATGGGCCAGCGGATCATCGCTTGTGTACAGCACGCTGCCGAACCGGCGCGGATCGTTGAGGCGCAATGCCAGGCCGGAGTCCAGCCGGATCTCGACGTGATCGTGTTTTAGCCTGGCGCTGCCCTGCGGCAGCAAGCGCAGGTTTCCCGACATCCCCAGGTGCACGATCAGCGAGCCGCGCGTCAGCCGCAATACCAGGTACTTCGCCCGCCGTTGCACCGCGAGCACGCGCTGGCCGCAGAGGGTGGCGTCCAGATCGGCGCTGACGGGCCAGCGCAGGCGCGCCTCGTGCACGAGTGCGGCACGAATGCGACGGCCGCGCAGCTGCGGTTCGATGCCGCGCCGCGTGGTTTCGACTTCGGGAAGTTCAGGCAATCGGGACTTGCGATCGGGCGATCGCTCGGGCGCTGGCGCCTACTTGATCTTCGTTTCCTTGTAGCCGACGTGCTTGCGCACGACCGGATCGAACTTGCGCACTTCCATCTTCTCAGGATGCAGGCGCTTGTTCTTCATCGCCACGTAGAAATGGCCGGTGCCGGCCGAGGACAGGAGCTTTACTTTTTCGCGCATGGTTCAGACCCTTGAAGGTTGCGGGGCCGGCCTCAGATGCGCTCGCCGCGCTTACGCAGGTCGGCGACGACCGCGTCGATGCCGAGCTTGTCGATGGTGCGCAGGCCGTTGCCACTCACGCGCAGGCTGATCCAGCGCCTTTCCACCTCGAGCCAGAAGCGTTGCTGGTGGAGGTTGGGCAGGAACCGGCGCCGCTTGCGATTGTTCGCATGCGAGACGGTGTTGCCTGACACCGGGCTCTTACCCGTAACTTGGCAGACGCGGGACATGACTAATCCTTATAATTCAACGACTTGGCCTTCATACCCCGCCCGCGGGGCGCGATACGAAGGGCGGGCTTTATACCAGTCCGGCCGGTTTCGGGCAAGTTCGCCCGGGGGAGCCCGCCCGGGGCGAGGGCCCGTCGTGCAAGGGTCGGGCGCGCCGGCCTCGTCACTGTTGCCAGTCCGCCTTGCGTTTCATCACACCCCACTCGACGCGGCGGCCGGCCAACCAGCCGATGAGCGCCTGAAGTCGCCAGTAGGAGGTGATCTGCCGGTAGCCGAAATTCTCGAGTACGGCCACCGCAAACAGCACGGACAGGTGGCGCGCCTTCGGATAAGTGTGGAAAGACAGCTCCTCGAGCAGCAACGCCGTGGTCGAGAGCATGACGCCGAGCGCGAAGGCCGCGGCAACGAAAGCCAGAAACGAGGTGCCGGACATGATTCCGAACGCGAAGGCCAGGGCCATGAACAGCAGGCCACCGATCTCTACCACCGGGCTCAGCAGCTCGAACAGGACGAAGTACGGAAACGCCAGCCAGCCGGCCGTACCGCTGTGCCTTCCGAAGCACAGGCCCCGATTGCTCCACAGACTCTCGGCCAGGCCGCGATGCCAGCGCCGGCGCTGGCGGGCCAGCGTGCCCAGGTCTTCGGGCACTTCCGTCCAGCAGACCGGGTCTGGAATGAAGGCGATGCGATAGCGCCTGCCCTGCTCGCTCAACTTGCGGTGCAGGCGGACGACCAGCTCCATGTCTTCACCGATGGCGTCCGCCCGGAAGCCGTCGACTGCAACGACCGTCTCGCGATGAAAGACGCCGAAGGCGCCGGAGACAATCAGCATGCCGTTCACTGCACTCCAGCCGATTCGTCCGCCGAGAAATGCGCGCAGGTATTCCACGACCTGAACCAACGCCAGCGGATTTCGTGGCAACCGCACCTCTTCTATTACGCCGCCGCGCACGGTGCAGCCATTGATGATCCGCACCGTGCCGCCGCAGGCGACCATGTGCGGGTCCTCGAGGAACGGGCGCACCACGCGCGCAAGGCTGTGCGGCTCCAGCACCGAATCGGCATCACCGGCGTAGAACAGCGGATAGCGCGCGGCGTTGATGCCGGCGTTGATGGTGTCCGCCTTGCCGCCGTTCTCCTTGTCGATGACGCGCAGGTTCGGGTGCTTCAGCGAACGGTAGATGCCGCGCACCGGCTGGGTCCGGATCTGCACCCGGTAGGCCTCCGGAAAGGGCTGCAGTTCGAATTCACTCTGGAGGATCGCCAGCGTATTGTCCTTCGAGCCGTCGTTGACGACGATCACCTCGAAATGCTGGTAGCGCAGCTGCAGCAGCGCGCGGATTGAGGTGGCGATCGTGGCGCCTTCGTTGTACGCGGGCACGACCAGCGACACGGGCATCTGCAGGTGCGAGTAGACGCGCTCAGCGGCGCTGACGCCGCCCATGTAGCGGCGGAGCCCAAACAGCGCCACGCCGCTAAGCACAAGGTAGATGAGGTCCAGCAGCACGAAGTAGGCGAGAAAGACCCACTGTACCCCTTCGGTTACCGTGCGCAGGCTCATGCCGTCGCCCTTTCCGCACGCACATGCTCGAGCATGTCCAGCGCATATGGATCCTTCAGTTGCGCACGCAGTGTTTCCAGGGTGAGGCTGTCGGTCCCCAGCAGATTCAACAGCGACTGTCCCGCGCGGTAACGGACCCACCAGACAGGGTCGCACATCAGCTGAATCACCAGTCCGGTTTCTGCCGGCCCGCCCAGGCGGCCGAGTGTCTGGGCCAGATTCTTGCGCACGTCGGCGTCGGCTGAGGTCGAGAAATGAAGCAGCCCGGGAAGCTCCTGCGGTTCCAGCACGACCAGCAGCGCCGCTGCAACCACGAGCACGTCGTCCTTGTGACGGCGCAGGAGCTCGACGGCCACCTCGTTCGCAAGTATCGAATCGACGCGGGCGAGCCACGGCAACAGCGGCGGCACCTTGGTGGGCGGCAACGACAGCATCATGGCGCGAATCGGCTCGCTGGCGACCTGGTTGCCTGCGTCCACGATCAGCCGTGCCATCGCCTCGCCGGGCCAGCTCTCGCGCTCCGCCAGCTGCGACATGATTCCCGGCATCGCGCGCTGCGCGTCGATCTGCACGAGGGCCGCGGCGGCATAGAAGGAGACCACGGCGTTGGGTGCGTCCAGCAGGCCGTGCAGCACGCTCCAGGCGCCCGGCTCGCGCAGGTGGCCCAGCGCCCGGATCGCGACGATCTGTTTGCCGACGTGGCGCGAGTTCATGAGGCGGCGCGCCCCGTCGTCGAGACCCAGGCGCAGCGCCAGCGCGTTGAGCCGCTCGACGGAGCTGCCGCGCACGGCGTCCTGCAACGCATTCCACTCGTCCATCAGGAACGGCCGATGGCGCGCTGCCAGACGCGGCAACGCAGGCGGCTCCTGCTCCTCCTCGATCGCTACCCGCGTCAGCAGTGGACGCCAGATCTTCACGATGCGTGCACGCACGCGTTCCTCGTGCCGCAGGTACTGGCGTATGGCGAGCGCGACCAGCAAAATCAGGACGGAGCTTGCGGCTGCAACCTCGGCGCTGCGCCACGCCAGCGTGACGATCAGTGCAGGTCCGGTGTCCATGCCTACCATGGAGGCAGGGCGCGGCCGCCCGGATCAGGGGGGCATAGGGTGCTCAGGGCGGGGCAACCCTGGGATGGCGCAGCCGCCGCCGGATGCGAGCCACCAGTTCCGACGGGCTGAAGGGTTTGGTGAGAAAGTCGTCGGCGCCCAGGTCGAGCGCTCGCACGGCATCGTGCTCGCGGGTCTTGGAGGTCAGGATGATGACCGGAACGCCCTGCCAGGCCGGATTTGTGCGCAGGCAGGCCAGCAGCTCGAAGCCATCCGTGTACGGCAACATGATGTCCAGCAGTACCAGATCGACGGCAGGTCCGGTGTTGATGCGTTGGACGGCCTGCCGGCCATCGGCAATCGTCTCAACCTGGAAGTGCTCCCGCTCGGCCAGGTAGCCGAGCAGGTAGGCCATGTGCACGTCATCCTCGACGATCAGGAGACGTTGCTGTGCGCTAGACTCGGCGGTCATATTCATCTGTCCCTGTGTCAAGAATACCCGATGAACGATGCCCTGCAACGCCGGATCAAGCAGCTCGAGCGTGAGCTCGAGGAACAGCGCCTGACGCTGACCCAGGCCCTCCGCCAGGCGGAGACCGCGAGTCGTGCCCGGGGCCAGTTTCTCTCGAACGTCAGCCACGAGATCCGCACGCCGATGAATGGCGTCATCGGCATGGTGACGCTGCTGCTCGACACGAACCTGGATCGCCGGCAGCGCGAGTACGCCGGCATTATCCGTTCCAGTGCCGACTCGCTCCTGGCGGTCATCAATGACCTGC
>DATFUG010000424.1:0-2468 GCA_035261025.1 Steroidobacteraceae bacterium
AGCCCTGCGCGACCGCGCCGTCAAGGCCGTGCTCGAGGGCTATGCGCACAAAGTGGCGCGGATCGGTGAGCCTATCATGCGGCACATCGAGCGCGATGTGGTGCTGCGCATGCTCGACCAGCACTGGCGCGATCACCTGGCAGCGATGGATTACCTCCGCCAGGGCATCCATCTGCGCGGCTATGCGCAGAAGGACTATCGTTACGAATACAAGCGCGAGGCGTTCGGACTGTTCACCGCGATGCTCGGCCGGGTGAAATACGAGGTGGCCTCGATGCTGGCCAAGATCGAAGTACGCACCCAGGAGCAGATTGATCGCGAAGAGCAGGAGCGGCGCGAACGGCTAATGCGCGCGCTCCAGGCCCAGCACGCCGAGCTGCCCGGCGCGCTCCCCCCGCCGGTTGCCGTACCGGCCTCGGGCGGTGCGCCCGCGGCGGCGCGCGCGATGGGCGCCGAGCCCGCGACGCCGTTCGTGCGCGGTGATCGCAAGGTGGGACGGAACGAGCCCTGTCCGTGCGGATCGGGCCGCAAGTTCAAGCAGTGCCACGGTGCGCTCGAGTCTTGAAACCTACGGTGCGGGTCGTGGCCGCGGTCCTTTATGATGAGCGGCACCAGGTGCTGGTGACGCAGCGGCCCGCCGGGAAATCGATGGCGGGCCACTGGGAGTTTCCCGGTGGCAAGGTCGAGCCCGGTGAGAGCGATGCGGACGCGCTGCGGCGCGAACTGCGCGAGGAACTGGGGATCGAGATCGTCCAGGCGCGCCCGCTCGAGGAGTTGCGGCACGAGTATCCCGAGCGTTGCGTCGTGCTGTCGGTCTGGGTCGTGACGGAATTTTCCGGCGCACCGGCGGCGCTCGAGGGCCAGCCGCTGCACTGGTCAACGGCCCCGGGGCTGCGTACGCTCGCCATGCTCCCGGCGGACTGGCTGATTGTCGAGCGGCTCGAGACTACGAATTCCGTCAATTGAAGGAAGCGACGATGGCTGCAGCTCCAGGATTGCCCGACATCGAGGTGGACAGCAAGGCGCTGTACCGCGAAGAGGTGTTCACCGATCGCAAGGCCGGAACCATCCGGCGCCTCTCGCCCGTCACTGCCGCGGGAGAGGCGGACAGCTCGCGGCCGGTGCTGTATTCAGGCCAGACGCAGCTGCTTACCCCTGGCGGCGTGCTGCCGCTGTCGTTCGAGATCGAGGCGGGCACGCTTGCCGAGGCGGCCGAGCGCTTTCCCGCCGCCGTGCACGTCGCGCTCGAGCAGGCGATCGAAGAGGCGCGCGAGTATCGCCGCGAAGCCTCCTCGCGCATCGTCGTCCCCGACGTCGCGGGCGGCGCGCTGCCGGGCGGCGGCAAGATCAAGCTCTGATATGAGCCTCTACGACATACCGGTGCGCACGCTCGAAGGGAAGGAGCAGACCCTGTCGGCCTACCAGGACAAGGTGCTGCTGATTGTGAACGTGGCCAGCGAGTGCGGCTACACGCCGCAGTATCAGGGCCTGCAGGCGCTATACGACAGATATCGCGGCCAGGGCCTGGAAGTCCTCGGTTTTCCCTGCAACCAGTTCGGGCAGCAGGAACCGGGCACCGCGGCGGATATCCGCGCCTTCTGTTCGACGAACTATGGGGTGAGTTTTCCGCTGTTCGAGAAGATCGAGGTCAACGGACCTGCCGCGCACCCGCTGTATCAGTACCTCAAGCACGAGAAGCCCGGCCTGCTCGGCACCGAGGCGATCAAGTGGAATTTCACCAAGTTCCTGGTGGACCGGGGCGGTGCGGTGGTGAGGCGCTACGCGCCCGGTGACGAGCCCGCATCAATCGACACCGAAGTCGCCTCGCTCCTCGCGCCAGGCGCTCGTTAGCGCCGGGCGATCGCCCGCGCCTCTAGACTTTCATGTCCAGATCGCGTGCCACGGCAGCGTGCACCACGCGGCCTTCGAGGACGTTCAGTCCGGCGTTCAGTCCGCTATCGTCGGCCAGCGCCTTCTGCCAGCCCTTGCGTGCCAGGGCCTTCACGTACGGCAGTGTCGCGTTGTTGAGCGCCTGCGCCGAGCTGCGCGCCACGGCCCCGGGCATGTTCGTGACGCAGTAGTGCGTCACGCCGTGCACGACGTAGACCGGATCGGCGTGCGTCGTGGGCCGGCTGGTCGCGAAGCACCCGCCCTGGTCGATGGCGATATCAACGACAACGGAACCGGGACGCATGCGCTTGATCATCGCCTCGCTCACCAGCTTCGGCGCCGCGGCGCCGGGGACGAGCACGGCGCCGATCACCAGGTCGGCGTCGGCGACGCAGCGCTCGATCGTTTCGAGCGTCGAAAACAGGGTCTGCACGACCCCATGGAACTGCACGTCGAGCGCGCGCAGCCGCGGGAGCGAGCGGTCGATCACCGTGACATCGGCGCGCAGGCCGTGTGCCATCTCGACCGCGTGGGTCCCGGCGACACCGCCGCCGATAACCACCACGCGGGCGGGCGGA
>DATFUG010000425.1:0-8398 GCA_035261025.1 Steroidobacteraceae bacterium
ACCATTGGTGATCGTGAAGGTCCCCGGTCCGGCGTTGCTTAAGGTGAAGTCATGCGACGGGGAAGCGGCCCCCGACAGTCCGACCGCAACCGATCCGAACCCATAACTGGCAGGCGTGAGTGTCACGGCCGCCGGCGTGGCGGTGCCCGCAAACTCCACGGCTCCGATATCGAAGCCTGATCCCTGCGGCCTGGCGTTACCGAAGAAGTCATCACTCGGGGCCAGGGTGGTGGTACCGGCATCAATCGCCGATGAACTGCCCGTGATCGAATAGTTACCGATCAGAGTCTCCGTTGACGGCGTGCTCTCCGTGGATGGGTTGACCAGCGACAGCGGACCCCAGCTGATATTGATCCAGTTGTTGCCTTCGTCAACGGTCGCACCCGCCGTCAGGTTAAAGACAGGAATCGGCACGTTCGACTCGTTGGTGCCCGGGGGCACGAGGTACCAGGCCCCAGCACCGGCCTCAGGCGGTATCTTCGCGCCGTTGCAGTACTGGCTGATCAGCGCCGGGTTGGCTTGCGTATTGTGCAGGCTAGCGGCGCTATAGCCGGTAGTGCTGCTCAACACCGAGAACGCGGGCGTAAAGGTAACCCCTGAACTATGGTTGGTCGCAACCGAGTTGTCACCCCGCAGACCGATGTCCCAGTAATTCGCGCCCGCGCTCACGCACTGGCCCGTCGTTGCTTGATTCAACCCCGGAACCAATGCGACGGTCGACTGCTGGATCCCTGTGGTCGGATTAGTGACCACGATGTTGAAGGCACGGTTCTGCCACAGCACATCGTTGTACAGAATCGGGAAGGACACCCGACGGCAATCGCCGCCTCCGGTCCCGCTCGTTCCGTGACCCGTGGGGCACGCGATCGTCGCCGGCAGTGACGCCAGGAATTCCGCGGTATGCCCGGCGCTTGACACGCCGGCAGGCTGCGGAGCCGACAGCGGCACGCAGGGGATATTGGCGCCCTGGGCATCGCGCGGGCAGGGCGTCGGCGCGCTGGCCTGATTGGCAAAGAAGGCGCCGAACAGCGTGCCTGACGAAGCGGTGGAATCGTTGGACACAATCGTGTCGTTGACCAGGTTCACCACCAGTGAATCCTGCAGCGACACGCCTGCGCCGTCCCAGCCCGCCACGTTGTTGGTGACGATGTTGTTCGTGACTCGGACCGAGTACCAGCGCCCCGCATTGTTCGGGAACGTGCCCACTTCCGAGCCATTGACGGACTGGAAGCGTATGCCGCCGCCGCTACCGGCTTCCGCGGCGTTACCCATGATCAGGTTCGCGTTGATCAGCAGGTTGGGGCCTATGCCATCGCTCACCGAGCCGAAGGCATGGTTGCAATCCGTGTCGGGCAGGCCTGCGCAGGTCGGATCCGTGTCCGGAGCGGCCATGACGAGCAGGCCGCCACCGTTGCTCGGTGTCGTGGGATTGACGCCCTCGTTGAACAGGATCGTGTTGTGCTGGATACCACGGTTCGGGTCGCTCGCATCGTGGTAGATGAACCCAAGCTGAGACACCCCGGCGCCGTCACCGGTCGTCAGGTTGCCGCACACCCAGTTGTAATTGAACTTGTAATAGTCATCGCCCGTACAGAAGGCGACGCCGCCGGCACCCGAAGCCGTGGCCGAGAACAGCTCATCACCCTCGGAAGAGTTGTTCGAGACATAGTTGTGGTGCACGTTCACTTTCACGTTAAAGCAGAACGGCAGCTGGGTGTTGGTGGGAAGACCAGCATCCGACCGGCAGGAACCCGGCTCCGGATTGACTGTCCCCGCGAGGTAGCCGTCCGGATGCTCTCCCTGGCCCACCGAGATACCGCCCGCCAGCGTTCCCTGGTTGTTGTAGACGCGGTTGTTCGAGATCTCCAGATTGTGAGCCCAGCCGTGCACAAAGATGCCGCCGCCGCCCTGGGAGCTGTTGGTCACTGCCAGGCCGTCGATGCGCGAGGGGTTGCACTGGAAGTTGCTCGGGAACGGATTCGTGGTGTTGCCATTGCTGGTGTGACACCGGCCGTTCGCGTCGCCCGTATTGATGTTGTTCGGATTCATGAATGGGTTACTAAAGAGCAGCGTCGTACCCACCGGGAACGTGTCTGTCGCGAACGGAAGGGATCCGGCGGGGAAACGCACGCCCTTGGCGAGCACGGTGATGCCCGCGCCTTCATAGGCGCCCATCAGGCTCGGCTCCTGCAACTGCTCGGCAAGATTGCCGTTCAGCGTGGCGTCCCAGCCGACCGTGGCCTCCAGCGGCAAGCGGTCAACCTGCGGATTGCTGCCGTCCAACGCCGGGGAGAAGTCGCTCCAGCTCGTGCCGCATGTACGGTCATACCCGGCGGGCACGCCGCTGGGGGTCAAGCCGAACAAGCACACTATTCTCAGGCGCCAGTCGTTGAGGATACCGGCCGGATGTGCATTGGCGTCGATGATGCTCGAGGCCGCCCCGACACCCTGCAGGCGCACGGGCTTCCACATCACGAGCAGCTCGTGGTAGCTACCCGGCGGCACAATGATCAGGTCGCCGGGCCTGGCAGCATCAATCGCCGCCTGAATCGTCTGCCCGGCCGCGAGTACTGTGGGCACTTTGCCGCCGACCGTGACGGTCACGGTGTCGACTGACTTCTTGCCATTGCCCGCGGTAACAACCAGCTCACCGCATAGTGCGGCTGAACCGCCGTACTGCGCCTGCTGCTGAATGCTGCAACTGGGGACGCCGGCAGGCACGGTGACCTGAATGGAGGTGTCCGTCCAGCCAGTGCCCGTGACGGTAGCCGCTACGCCGCCGATGGTGACCGTACCTGCGGTACCGAAGCCATAATGGCGGGTGATCTTCTTCGCGTTGTAGGGAGGCGCGGTGTTGTTCGGCCCAGAGTAGCCGTAGTTGTTCACCGACTGGTCACCGGGGATCACACCGGCGGGCGGCGTGCCCTTGCCATTGATGGTGTAGATCGTGAGTGTATTGCCGGCAGCGCTCACCCAGGGGCCAACGCCGTCGCCATCCACTTCGCCGACTTCCGGCGTGGCATCCGGATAGGCGCAGTCAGGATGGTTATATTCGGCCGCAAAGGCGGCCGTCGGAATGACCGGCGTGTCAAAGTAGCCGGTCTGACCGGGCATGAACGGCAGTTCGTAGCAGAACTGGCTGTAGGATTCCTGGTAGAGCGGATCCGCAGCCAACGCATTGGTGCCGCGATCGTTCATGCACATCACCATCATCATCGGGATGTAGCCGCTCGGATCGGGCGGGTTCACCGAGAACGATGAGTAATTCAGGCCGTTGTAGATGCCGTGCATGTCGGAATAGACGCGACCGACTTCATTGCCAGCCCAGTCCTTGACCGACACCGGCAGGTTGGGTGGGGCGAACTTCTCGCCAAAGTGCGGCGAGAACGGGTCGAATTCCGACGTGAAGTCATCCGTAATGGTGCCGGTGAAGTGACCGGCCACGTGCGTCGAGCTGAACACGTAGAACTTGGCCAGCACCGACATCTGGTCCTCGAGTGTGACCAGCTTGCGATCGCACAGCGGGCGCGTCGCGCCGGCGAACGGCGCATTCTGGCCCGCCTGCGGGTACAGGCTGTTAAAGTCGGGGACGACGCGGGCGGCGCCGACGCAGGGCCAGAAGGTCTCGACGCTGCCGGTGTCACCTTCGTGACGCGGCTGCGCGCCCAGATCCGTGGTCATGTTCAGCGAATTGTTCGGGTTGTAGGCCGCAGCGACCGCCGCCTGGTCAGGCATGATGAACACGGCACCGAAGCCCGCAAATTGTGAAGTCACCGGCGCTTCGTAGGTGTCGCCGAGCAGGATGTTCTTGTCCTCTTCCTTCACGAGCTCGTAGCCGGTGGGAACGACCATTTCGACCACGTACTTGCCAGCCGGCAGCATGGGATCGCCGTCGGTATCGGTGGTGCAGATGCTGCAACCCGTACCCGTGGGGGCACCGGTCGTCGGATTTCTGCCGGCAATGCTCGGGAACTGATACATGCCGTCATACGGTGCCGGCTGCAACTGGTTCCAGTTGTGCATGCCGTCGTAGCACTTGTACTGCGCGCCGTTCGGCAACGCCGTGGCCGGCGGGCCGCCGTGCTGCGAGTTGTACCAGTCCAGGTAGTTGGGCTGGTTCTGCATCGTATAGAAGAACGGGTCCGTGGGGCTCTGGCCCGGGCAGTTCATATTCGGAATGCCATTGGAACGGAAGCCCTGCGACCAGTCGTCCCAGCTGCTGGTTTGGGTGCTGTCCACCTTCGTGAGCGACTCGGTGCCATCGGGCGCCGTACCCACCTGGTAAAGGTTGATCGTGACGTGCGGAACCATCGGTTCCCACGTGAGCTGCAGGAGCAGGGCCGGGTCGTCAAAGGGCCGGGTCGAGGCATACACGACATGGCCTCTGATGCCGCCATTTTCGCCTGGCGTAAAGGGCCGCTTGCCGAACTCCAGGTACTGGTTCTGTCCGGCAAAGCTCTGCCAGCCGTAGCTGGTGACCCAGGCCGGGTCGACTCGACCGGTGGAGCCGCCTGTACCACCGCTCCCCGCCATGGGCGCAGGGGCGTCGGTGCAATCCGCGTTGGCGCAATAGAAGGCGCCCGGAACTCGCAGGAGCGTAGGTACAGAGTAATCCTCATTGGTTCTTGCCATATTCGCAAGAAGGCCGGAAGTACCGCACGGGGGGTAGCCACCCTGCCCGCAGCCGTAGAGGCCGGTGGAACCGTCGACCGGGCCACCCGCGTCGTTGATCACGTGCGTGCCTGTATTCTTGTAACGGTTCGAATCCGTTTCCATCACGTACCAGTTGAACAGCGGGAAGACTTCGTTGAAGCCCGCATAGCCGTCCAGGTCGGTGCTGTTCAGGTTTGAGACGCTTCCGTCGCGGAAGCGAATGTTTGTCGGGACCAGCGGCAGGCCCGGCTCATCGGCCTGGCAGACGCCGTCGCGATTCGTATCAATGCAGGTTCGGGTGGACAGATTGTTCTTCCACGCGTGCACCGCCATCTCGCCCATGTCCACGTTCCCGGTCGTCACTCTGACCGGTGTCGTAATACCGTCGACGATCTGATCGTTCCACTGGTCGAACACTGTGATGCGCCAGTCACCGGCGGGAATTCCCGTCAGGGTAAAGGCGCCAGTGTCAGGATTGCACTTCGAAAAGGAGAAGTCTGCGCCGTCCGGGCTGCCCAGACTCACGTAGCACTGGGTGTAGCCGAAGGTGTCGCGCGTGCCACTGCCATAGAGTCGCTCATCCGACGGCCGGCTCATGTGCACGCCAGTGACCGTGCCGGACACCGTGTAAGGGCACGAGGTCGCTTCCGGTGCGGGACACAGTGTTACTGAGGTCCCACTGCCCTGCACTTGTCCTGCCGTACGCCAGTCATTGATGAACTTCGGATTGGCGAAGCCCATCGATACGTGGAATCCGGCGGGGCCAAACTCCTGGAAGTACGTCGGCTCGTTGTTCTTGAGGAAGGCCTCGAGATCCTTGCCGCCGTCCAGTGTGTTGGTCTGGAGCCATTCTTCGCCGCGCGCAATCCGGTCCGCCGCCGGCGTGGCGACGATGCCGTATCGGCCGGGCGGCAAGCCCGCAACGACCGCCTGGCCTCCGAGCGGAGACAGCGTTACGCCATCCGCCTCGTAGTTCGGGCAGACAGGAATGACACCTGTGATGGCGGTGGGACGGATCGTCCCATCAGAGCCCGTGAACGGGTCCGCCACAATGGGGCAGGCGTCTTTGCCCGTCTGGGGATCGATCGTCCCCGACAGCGCGTTTGACAACGGCTGGCCGAACTCATCGTAGGTCAGCTGACCGGCCGAGTCGCCGGTGCCGCCAACAAGGTCAAAAATCGTGATGTTGAACCCGCCCAGGCCGGGTTCATTGGGCGACAGCACGTCGGTGCCGCCGCCGCCGCCATCATGCTCGCCATTGAGCGGGTGGTCGTCTTCAAACACGAACACCGAGAGATTGGATGCTTTCTGGCTCTCCGGGTCGACCAGAACGGTTACGGAAGTCTGCCCGGGAGCGATCTGGGCACCGCCCATGCCATGTCCAGGGTCCATCGCATCGCCCGGCAGGATCGAGATGTAGTAGTGCTTGGTCGGATCCAGAACGACCATGCTCGGATCGAGCGGCGTCTTGGTGGCCGCAGCCCTGCAGGCGCCGTTGCCGATGTCGCACGCGGCAGCCACGTGCGTGCCAAAGGTTGGCGACAGCGGGTCGGTGTCAAGCACGGTCTGTCCAGCTTCGCAAGATACGGCCGTGCCGGCCGGCCCCACGCAGCCCTGCGCCACCACCGGCATGTAGCTGGTGTGGAAGTTCGTGCCGAAAACTGCAGGAGCTCCCTGTGTCGTGACGGTCGGGCAACCGGCCGGCAGCGGGTTCGCCTGGCAATTGGGGTCCACGTAGAAGGTGCGGTCTTCCTCAATGATCCAGCGGTAGTCGGCAACCGCCGTCGTCTTGTCGATGCCGTCCACCACGGACACGGCCAGGCCGCTGCCCGCCGGGAATACGAGGTTCGCCGTCTGCGCAGCAAGCGGTGTTCCTTGGGAGTTCTGCACTGTGAAGGTCAGAATGCCCGCGCCCGGCGCCGCACCGGTGATGGTAAAGCCGCCATTCGGGTCCGCAGCAGCCGTTCCGTTACTCGAAGCCGCCGCGGTAACCTGCAGCGGGTAGCCTGCGGCGTCCGTGCAGGACGCCAGCACGCCGGGAGGCTTGACGGTCAGGGCAGTCGCCACCGTGGAGGTGAAGGTGGGGACGGTGCAGCTGATGCCGCCCGCTTCAATCGTTGCAGCGCCGAGAGTTACGGTGGCCGTAATACCAGACGAACATATCGCCCCGGTAACCGTACCGTTGGCGCAATAGGTAAAGATGATCGGTGACCCGACATAGCTAAACGTGCCATTCGCATGGAGCGTCAGCCCGGGTACAACACCTACGAGCGCAACGCCGCTCACGTTGACGTCATTCCCGAGGAGGCCCTTGCCGGCATCCGTCACCGAGAATGCTCGGCCCACAATCACTGAGTTGTAGACGTCCGGATTGGCCGCCGCGGCGGCCAGTGAAGCAGCGGCAGGCAGCGCCGCAGCATTGACACTGATATAGGCGAGCATGCCGGCGTCGCGGCTGTTGGCGTTGGCCGAAAGGCTCCCCTGACGGTCGAATATCGGAAGCGCCGTGCCACCGAGGGCCGGTGCATCAATCATCACGTCATAGGTCTTGCCCGGGGCCAGGAACACTTCGCTTTGAATGCGGGACACGCCCGGCAAGGGGTTGCCGTCTTCGGCCACCAGGCTAAAGCCTGCGGCAGCGGTCGTCCCGGCGGCGCCACCGCCGACAATCGCCGGTGTGGTCACGGAGCCCACTATTGAAGGAATGTGCATGCGCAGGCCCGCATTGACGAGGCGGACCAGCACATTTCCGGTCACGCCCGTGGCCGGCGCAGTCGCAAACAGCGACGGGTTGGCGGCGGTATTGGTCTTGTCGAAGCCCACGCCGTTGACGAGGAAGTACAGCGGTGAATAGTTCACCGCCGGCGGATAGCAGTTGCCCGCGTTCGCGGTGCCGGGGTTGCCGCAGCCGCCGGGCTGGCCGGACCACACCGTCGCCTCGTCGAAGCCCGCGGTGTTGACCGCTGTGCTGACCGCAGCGTTTTGGACCGGGTCGATTTCACTCAAGAGGAGCGGAATGTCCGCGCTGTAGCTGACACCCGGATAGGCGGTGCCCGCAGTTGTACCCACAGGTGCTGCCGTGACAACCACGATGCCGTACAGGCCCATCGGTCCCTGGATCGAGGGGTGCGAGCCGGACTCGAGCAAGTAAGTGCCCGGGCGGAGAACTGGAACTGTCCAAGTCAGCGGCACCGCAGGTCCCACAGGCACTTCCGTGCCGAAGGACCGCACGCGCGTGCCCTGGGCGGGCGGCGTATTGGCCCCGTCCGCCAGACTGGAGCTCGAAGCCGGCCAAGTAATGGTCTGGCTGGCATGAGTCGGGCTCGTCGTAGAGCCGCCGGGCGTTCCTAGACCGCCACCCAGCTGACCTACAATCGTCAGCGAGGTCGGAATGTTCCCGCCAGCAAACGCGAGAGCATTCGTGAGGTTGATCGTCAGGGTATTCCCGGTAGGAACGGTGATGACGACAGGCGACCAGACGGCCGGCGTGGTGGCCAGCGCATTCAGCGGCCGGCAGGCCGGGTCGGCGGGCGTGTCGCAGCTGTAGCCCCACATCGGGACCGCTGCGCCATCGGGCAGGGTCGCGGTGGCCGGACCTGCGGTCAGGTTCACCACCGTCTGGGCGAGCGATACGCCGCTCGCCAGCATGAGAACGGCAGCCGCGATTCCGGACTTGCCCAGGATTGCCTTGAAAATATTGGATCGCATCGCTGTTCTCCTGTCCCTATTTCGTTTCGTCGATTAC
>DATFUG010000426.1:0-4398 GCA_035261025.1 Steroidobacteraceae bacterium
TCATCGGGTGGACCTGCAGCGCGTCAATCGCCGCGTACTCGAGGCGCTGATTCGCTCCGGGAGCTGTGACACGCTGGGCACGAACCGCGGCGCACTGATGCATCGGCTCGCGGTGGCCATGCAGGCCGGTGAGCAGACGGCGCGGACCGTCGAGGCGGGGCAGGTCGATTTCTTTGGCCTGGAGGGCGCAGCGGTGCGGCACGAGGCCGGCGCGGGCGCGAGCGAAGTGCAGTGGAGCGAGGCGCAACGCCTGACCGGCGAGCGCGAGACCCTCGGGCTGTACCTGACCGGGCATCCGATTGCGCGCTTCGAACGCGACCTGGCGCAACTGGTGGGTGTACGGATTCGCGACCTGAGTGCTGAAGCGCGGCCGAACGGCGGGGAGGGTGAGCGTTGGAGCGAGGCGCGCAAGGTGAACGTCGCCGGACTCATACTGGAGGTCCGCCGCCGCGGTACCCGCGTCAGTTTCATGCTCGACGATCGCAGTGGCCGGATCGAAGTCACCGTGAGCGAGGAGCTGCACCAGCGCCACCGGGACCTTGTGGTCAAGGATGCCCTGGTGCTGGTCGAGGGGAGCCTGCGCTTCGATGAGTTCAGCGATGCCTGGCGTATCCAGGCGCGCGGCCTGCAGTCCCTCGCGCTCGTGCGCGAGCGGCAGGCGCGGCGCCTGCTGCTCGATTGGCCGCGCGAGGCCAATCGCGGCGAGCTGCTGGATGCGCTGGGCGCCACGCTGAAGCGCTGGCACGGCGGCGAGTGCGCCGTGGTGGTGCGCTTTTGTGCCGACGAGTCCCAGGCACTGCTGACGCTGGGAGAGGAGTGGAAGGTGCGCGCGAGCAGCGAACTGATCGAACAGCTCGAGCGGCATTTCGGTGTCGTGCGCGTGGCGTATGGCCCGCCGGGGAGCCTGGTCGCGACACCCGCCTGAACTGCGGGCGGTTGCGATCGGGGCCCGCGAACCGTACCCTTGGCTGCCATGGCTGTCAGCTTCCTCGACTTCGAACAACCGATCGCCGAACTGGAGGCCAAGCTCGAGGAGCTGGGCCACCTGACCACCGACACGGCGGTCAATATCGAAGAGGAAATGGTGCGGCTGCGCAGCAAGAGCCAGCAGCTGACACGCTCGATCTTCGCCAACTTGAGTCCGTGGCAGATCACCCAGTTGGCGCGCCACCCCCAGCGGCCTTATGCACTCGACTACATCGCCGCGTTCTGCACCGAATTCCAGGAACTGCATGGCGACCGCATGTACGCCGATGACCTGGCCATCATTGGCGGACTGGCGCGGCTCGAGGGCCGGCCGGTCATGATCGTCGGGCACCAGAAGGGAAGGGACACCAAGGAGCGCGTGCGGCGCAACTACGGCATGCCCAAGCCTGAAGGCTACCGCAAGGCCTTGCGGCTGATGAAGATGGGGGAGAAGTTCGGCCTGCCCATCATCACGTTCATCGATACGCCGGGAGCCTATCCGGGTGTCGGATCGGAAGAGCGCAACCAGAGCGAGGCGATCGCCCGCAACCTGTTCGAAATGGCGACGCTGAAAGTGCCGATCGTGAGTGTTGTCATTGGCGAAGGCGGCTCCGGCGGGGCGCTGGCGATCGGTGTGTGCGACCGCCTGCTGATGCTGCAGTACTCAACCTACTCAGTCATCTCGCCGGAGGGCTGCGCCTCGATCCTGTGGAAGAGCGCCGACAAGAAAGAGGTGGCCGCGGAAGCCCTGAACCTCACGGCCGAGCGCCTCGATGATCTCGGGCTGGTCGATGAGGTCCTCAAGGAGCCCCTCGGCGGCGCGCACCGCGATCCGGCCGCGATGGCGCGGACGCTGCACGATGCCCTGCAGCGCCATCTGCTCGAACTCGAGGCCATCGCGCCGGAGGAACTGGTCGAACGCCGCGATGCGCGCCTCGCCGCGTTCGGTGTCTACTCCGAGAGTGAACCGTGAAGGGCCGTGCCGCGCCGGCCGCCGGCGCGGCAACGAATCCCAAAGCCTTTGATCCGCGCTGGCTGGCGCTGCGGTTGCGGCAGCTCGCGGGGCCTCTGGCGGGCGCGCGTTTCTGTCTGGCCTATTCCGGTGGCGCGGACTCCTCCGCACTGCTGGCCGCAATGGCGGCACTGCGCGGACGGCACCGGCTGCAGCTGCGCGCCGTGCATGTCGATCATCGGATGCAACCCTCGGCCGCCGGCATGGCCCGGGCCGCGCGCGCCCGCGCGCGCGGACTCGGTGTAGCGTGCCGGGTGGTGGTGGCGCCCGTGCAGCCTGCCCGTGGTGCCTCTCCGGAAGCGACGGCGCGCGCCGTGCGCTACGCGGCGCTCCACTCGGGACTGCGACAGGGCGAATGGCTGCTGCTGGCGCAGCACCAGGACGACCAGGCGGAGTCCCTGTTGTTGCAACTCCTGCGCGGGGCCGGGATTGCGGGGATCGCCGCGATGCCGGCCCGCGCCGGATCAGTGCTGCGGCCGCTCCTGGACGTGGCGCATTCGCAGCTGGTGGAGTACCTGCGCCGCCGCGGCATCAGCTGGACCGAAGATCCGAGCAATGCCGACGAGCGCTTCGATCGCAACTATCTGCGCCGGCGCGTGCTGCCGCTGGTGCGCGCGCGCTGGCCCACGATGGGGGTGACCCTGGGGCGCAGTGCGGCGCTGGCCGCCGAAGCGCAGGGCCTGCTGGCGGAGACGGCCGATGCGCTGCTGCGCCCGGCGTGGGATGGTGCGGCACTGCGCATCAGCGTGCTGCGGCGGCTGGGTGCCGCGCAGCGGCGCAATGCTCTGCGGCGCTGGCTCGAGCGGCAGGGCCTGCCGATGCCCGATCAACGCCGGCTCCAGGAGATCGCAGGTCCCCTGTTGCAGGCCCGTCAGGACGCTCAGCCGCGCGTGCACTGGAATGGGGGCGAGGTGCGCCGCCACGGCGATTGCCTGTACGCCACCGCCCCGCTGCGTACCGCAGCGCTCCCGCCGCGGGCGTGGCGATGGCGGCATGAGCCGCGATTCCAGCTGGCCGATGGCGCCTGGCTTGAGTTGTGCCCCGATCCGCACGGCAGCTGGCAGGCCAGGGCGCTGCCGGACCGGCTGCAGGTCGCCTTTCGTGGTCTGGACGGCCGCGTTGCGGGGCTCCCGGGCGGCAAGCGGCTCAAGGGACTGCTCCAGGCCGCAGGCGTCCCGCCGTGGAGCCGCATTGCGGTGCCACTCCTTTACGCCAGGGGACGCCTCATCGCGGTCGGCGATCAGTGGCAGGCACCGGAAGAGCCTGCGCCAGGCGGAGGCGCGAGCGCAGGCCGCAGGGCCGTCCGGCTGCGTCTGCGCTGGCATGCCGCAGAGCGCTGATTCGCCACGGCTCGGGCCGGAGCCGTCACAGATTTGAGCGGCGGGCGGCGATTTGTTAGTCTGTTTGCCCGTCGTCAGTTCCCGGTTCCGCAATGGAACCGCTGACAGCACATGCGGCGGAATCCCTCGATGACCCGATTCGTATTCGTCACTGGCGGCGTGGTTTCCTCGCTGGGCAAAGGTATCGCCGCGGCCTCGCTGGGCGCCAATCTCGAGGCGCGCGGCCTCAAGGTGTCGATGGTCAAGCTCGACCCCTATATCAACGTCGATCCCGGCACCATGAGCCCGTTCCAGCACGGCGAGGTCTTCGTCACGGCAGACGGTACGGAAACGGACCTGGATCTGGGTCACTACGAGCGCTTCGTGCGCACCACCACCGGGCGGCACAGCAATTTCACCACCGGGCGGATCTATGAACGGGTCATCGCCAAGGAGCGGCGCGGCGACTATCTCGGCGCGACGGTGCAAGTGATTCCCCATATCACCGATGAGATCAAGCGCAGTGTCCGCCTGGGCGCGGGCGATGCCGACGTGTGCATGGTCGAGATCGGCGGCACAGTCGGCGACATCGAATCGCTGCCGTTTCTGGAGGCGATCCGCCAGATGGGCGTCGAGCTCGGGCGCACGCAGGTGGTGTACATGCACCTGACGCTGGTGCCCATCGTCGGCGGCTCCCATGAGATCAAGACCAAGCCTACGCAGCATTCAGTCAAGGAGCTGCGCTCGATCGGCATCCAGCCCGACGTGCTGCTGTGCCGCTGCCAGGCGATGCTTCCCGATGAACAGCGCCGCAAGATCGCGCTGTTCACCAACGTCGAGGAACGGGCGGTGATCTCGGCGGTCGACGCCGACGACATCTACAGGATCCCCCTGCTGCTGCATGAGCAGGGGCTGGACGACATCGTGTGCGACAAACTGCGCATCGACGCGCCCGCGGCTGATCTGGCCGAGTGGCGCCAGGTCGTCAATGCGCGCACCAACACCGACGGCCAGGCCGACATCGCCATGGTCGGCAAGTACGTGCAGATCCGCGACTCGTACATCTCCCTGAACGAGGCGCTGATGCACGCCGGACTCAAG
>DATFUG010000427.1:0-4424 GCA_035261025.1 Steroidobacteraceae bacterium
GTTCTTCCTGATTCCCTTCGCCTATTCGTTGCGGATCAGCTTTGCCGACACGGCGCTGCAGGTGCCGCCCTACACCAGCGTGTGGAACTACTCCGCCGATCACCACCTCTCGATTCGCCTGAGCCTGGACAATTACCGCTACCTGCTCACCGACGAGATGTATGCCTTCTCGTACCTGTACTCGCTCCGCACGGCCTTTTTCTCGACGCTGATCTGCCTGCTGATCGGCTACCCGATGGCCTACGCCATGGCACGTTCATCCAGGACCACGCAGGGGATCCTGATGATGATCATCATCCTGCCCTTCTGGACCTCCTTCCTGCTGCGGGTCTACGCGCTGGAAGGAATCATCCGCGAAAACGGCCTGCTCAATTCGGCGTTGCTGTGGCTGGGCGTCATCCATGAGCCGCTGAAGCTCATGCGCACCAGCCTGGCGGTGTATCTGGGCATCATTTACTCCTACCTGCCGTTCATGGTGCTGCCACTGTTTGCCACGCTCGAAAAGCTCGATCACGAGCTGCTCGAGGCTTCCGCGGACCTGGGCAGTTCGCCGTGGCGGGCGTTTTTCGACATCACCCTGCCCCTGTCGATGCCCGGAGTGATCGCCGGATCGATGCTGGTGTTCATTCCGGCGATCGGCGAATTTGTGATCCCATCGCTCCTGGGTGGTCCCGACAACCTCATGATCGGCCGCGTGCTGTGGGATGAATTCTTCATGAATCGCGACTGGCCGGTGGCTTCTGCCGTCGCCATTGCATTCCTGGTGTTCCTGGTCGGCCCGATCGCGATCTACCAGCACTACAGCGCCAAGCAGCAGGAAGCTTAAGGCTCAAACACCTCATGAGCGAACGCCCGCCCCTGCTGCTGTTCACGGTACTGTGCTTCGGGATCGCGGTGCTGTATGTGCCGATGCTGGTGCTGATCGGCTATTCGTTCAACGCTTCGGCGATGGTCAACGTCTGGGGCGGATTTTCGTTCCACTGGTACCGCGAGCTGCTCGACAACGAGCAGATCCTCGATGCCGCGCTGCTCTCGCTCGAGGTCGCCCTGCTCGCTTCCACGGTCGCCGTGGTCCTGGGGACCCTGGCCGCGATTGCGCTGGTGCGCTTCCGGCGCTTCCGCGGCCGCTTCCTGCTGACGGCCATGGTCAACGCGCCACTGGTGATGCCCGAGATCATCACCGGCATCACGCAGCTGCTGCTGTTCGTGGCGATGCTGCAGCTCTTTTCATGGCCGCACCGCGGCTATAACACCCTGGTCATAGCCCACGTTGCCTTCTGTACCGCCTATGTCACCGTGACGGTGCAATCGCGCCTGCGCAGCGCCGACCGTTCGCTCGAGGAGGCCGCGATGGATCTGGGCTCCGGACCGGTGCGCGCGTTCCTCGATACGACGCTGCCCATCATTGCACCCGCGCTGCTGTCAGGATGGCTGCTGAGCTTTACCCTCTCGCTCGACGACCTGGTGATCTCGAGCTTTGTCTCCGGGCCCGGCGCCAGCACGCTGCCGATGGTGATTTATTCGAAGGTGAAGCTCGGCGTGAGTCCGGACGTCAACGCCCTGGCGAGCCTGATCATCGCCACGGTCGGAGCCGGAGTACTCCTAGCCGGCATGGTGATGCGCCGGGCCGAGCGCCAGCGCCTGCTCGACATACAGATGGCAACGCGCTAGCGATTTACGCTTTGGAAATCGCCGCGGGGCCGTGCTGCTCGCGCCATGCGCTCATCCAATCCAGCACCTCCTCCGCCGGCATCGGCCGGGCGATGAAGTAGCCCTGGCCGGCCTCGCAGCCGAGTGCACGCAGGACGTCCCAGTCGGCGCGGTCTTCGATGCCTTCGCCGACGGCCTGCATGTGCAGCTGCTGCGCCATGCCCAGACTCGCGGTGCAGATTGCCCTCCTCGTGCCATCACTGGCGGCACCGTGGACGAAGCCGCGGTCGATCTTGAGCTCGTCGAACGGCAGGTCGCGCAACTGCGCCAGCGAGGAATGCCCGGTTCCAAAGTCGTCGATTGCCAGGCGAAAGCGCTTCAGGCGCAACCGGCACAGGACGTCGAGAGCGGTGCTCAATTGCCGCATGACCTGCCCTTCGGTCACTTCCAGCGTAATCATCTGCGGATCAATTCCCGCCTCCCGGGCCAGCAGCGCTACCGCATCGGGAAAATCCAGCGAAGCCAGGTCATCCATGGAAATGTTGACGGCGATCGGTACCACATATCCGCCCTGCTTCCAGATTTTCGCCTGGTTCATGGCCGAGCGCAGCACGACGCCCGTCAATTCCGTGATGAGTCCGTGGTCTGCCGCCACGCTGATGAACTGGTCAGGGTAAACCAGGCCGTCGGCCGGATGCCGCCAGCGCACCAGGCTCTCCATGCCCACTACTTCACCCGTCGCCAACGCTACCTTGGGCTGATAGTAATTGACGAGTTCACCTTGGGTCAGTGCCACACGCAGCTGCTGCCCATTGTAGGAATGCCTGGTCGAGCGAGGCGTGCTGAGGCGGCCCTTGTGAGGCTTGACCTGCCTAACCAGGGCCGCCAGTTTTTCCGGCGTCACGGGTTTCTGCAGGTGTCCCAGGACCGTCAGTCGCTGGGACTGGATCAGCTTCTCCACGCTCTCGAGAATGCGGCTGTTCTCGCCACTGACGAGAATCACAGTGCCCGTGTAGTGACAATTGGCCAGGCGGCGGATGAATTGGACACCGTCCATCTCCGGCATGTTGATGTCCAGGAGGATGAGGTCGACGGTGCTGTGGCCCCCGGTGAACTGGCGCAGGGCGCTGCGACCGGAATCGAAGGCCACGACGCGCGGATAGCCGAGACGTGCCAGCATGTGGGACAGGACCCTGCGCGTGACCGGATCGTCATCGATCAGCATGATCTCGGTGGCTTTTGGATCGAGGGGCTCCACCAATGCCTGAAGCACGCTGGTCGACTCAAGGCTCGCGCCCATGCAGGATCGCAGGTAATCGGCCACGGCTGCCATCTCCCGCTCGAAACCGGCATGCAGTTCCGTCACCGTGCTCAGATCGCCCGCGCCGCCCGCGGCCTCGATTTCAGCGCAGATCTCTCCCAGCCGGAATGCGCCCACCGAGCGAGCTGAGGACTTGAGCTTGTGGGCGATCGCCGCTGCCACATTGGGCCGCAGTGCCGCGCACGCTTCCTTCAGCTCGGCGGCAATGCGCGCCGCACTCGTGGCGAACTCCTGCAAGATCTCCTCCTTGATCCGCGGGTCGGATCCGACCAGCGCCTCCAGCGCGCTCAGGTCCACGCACGCAGGCGCCGGCGGGCTCGGATTCAATCGAGCCCGCGCTTCCGGCAGCCACTTCTCCAGCACGGCGGCCAGGGCGGGAAGCGGCGCGGGCTTGGACAGATACGCGTCCATGCCGGCGGCGAGACAGCGCTCTGCTTCCCCTTTCATTACGTTGGCCGTGAGCGCAATGATCGGGGTGTGTGCCCGCTCGCCTTCCACGGCGCGAATCTCCGCCGTGAGTTCAAAGCCGTCGATACCGGGCATGTGCAGGTCGGTAAGCAGCAGCCCGTAGCTTCCGCCAAGCCAGCGCTTCAGCGCCTCGCGCCCGTTTGCGGCGACGTCCGCCGCGTAACCCAGGAGTTGCAGTTGCTGGCGAATGACCGCCTGGTTGATCTCATTGTCCTCGGCAACCAGGATCAGCCGGCCTTGACGCATCGCCTCCTCACGCGACGGAACGGCACCCTTGCCTTTACTGCGGGAGTCGGGCGTGTGCTCCGGCTCCGCGGCCACCCGTTCGCCCGCCACGGCGACCGCCCTGGCGAGGGTTTGCCGATTGAGCGCATTGCCGTCCAGCATGCTGATTCCGGCGGCCTGGGCCCGCGGACTGCGCCGGCGGCCCCGCCCGATCACCACCATCGCAATGCGCACGTCCAATTCAGCGTAGCTGCGTACGATCGCGTGCAGCTCTTCGATTCCCGGCGATTCTTCGCCGACATCGATGACCCACACCTCGGGCCCAGGCGAGCTCGCCTCCGTCACCGGGCGAGGCGCCGCCAGATCGGGTGCGCGCGTGACGGATGCCCCGTCCGCGCTGAGATACGTCGCCAGATCATCGGCCAGGCCGCCAGGTCGCCCGACGACCAGGCACCTCAGCCCCTTGATTTCGGAATCACGCGCCGCGGCACTGCTCATCTCAGGCACAGGCGTCAGGGGCAATCGCACGGTGAAGGTGGATCCGGCATTGGGCCGCGTTTCGACGGAGATGTGGCCCCCCATCAGGCCCGCCAGTTGCTTGCAGATGGCCAGCCCCAATCCGGTGCCACCGTAGCGGCGGGTCGTGGAAGCGTCCGCCTGAGTGAAGGCGGTGAAGACCCTCGCCAGCGTCGCCTCTTCCATGCCGATGCCGTTGTCGGCGACGCGAAAGTCCACCATCACCTGGTCCTGGTCGCGGCCC
>DATFUG010000428.1:0-17952 GCA_035261025.1 Steroidobacteraceae bacterium
TCGGGCGATAGCCTGCTGCCGGCGCTGGTGCTGATCGATGCGGGATATCTCACGCTGACCACCATCGCGGCGCGCACCGGGATTCCTCTGCTCGCGCAGCGTCCGCGGCGCCGGCGCGCGCGCCTGCTCACGCCTGCGCCGCGCGCGAACGAGTCCGCGGATGCCGCAGAGGGCCAGACCCCGCGGCTGGCGCTCGCCCTGAGGCAGTTGTGCGACCGGCTCACCGTTGAATTCGGCAAGCGCGTAGATCTGTCGATCATCGGGCTCGAGCAGGTTCCCGAGGAATGCGCCTCGGCGATCTTCGACACCTTGAGCCAGCTGCTGCGCAATGCCATCGAGCACGGCATCGAGACGCCGGCCGTGCGGACGGCGGCCGGCAAGAGCGCGAGCGGTGCGCTGCTGGTGGAATTCCGCCGTCGCCATGGCGCGCAGGCCGAACTTGTGTTCCAGGACGATGGCCAGGGGCTCGATGCCCGCAATATCGTGGACGCCGCCAGCGCCGCGGGGTTGATCCGGCGCGACACCAACGCGGCGCCCAATCCACGCCAGGCTTCGGCGTTGATTTTCCACGCCGGTGTCACCACGGCTCAGGATGGCGAGGGGCGTGGCCACGGGATGCGCATCGTGCGCGAGAACGTCCAGCGCCTGAACGGCCGGATCCAGGTGGCCACCAAGCGCGGCCAGTTCACGCGTGTGCGCATCCGCATGCCACTGGAACCCGCGGAGACCTTAAGCGCCCAGGCTTGACACTGCGCGGCACCGCGAGTGCAATGGTCCAGCCACTGGACCGGACATGCGCCTGGTAGACACCACACTGTTCTTTTCGCCGACCAGCGGCGGAGTCCGCCGCTACCTGACGGCGAAGCACGCCTGGCTGCGCGCGCACAGCGCGCACGATCATTCCCTGCTGGTCCCCGGCGGGGTGACCAGCCTGCAGCCGGGCGGAGTCAGCACGATCGCGGGCTGGCAGGTGCCCGGCACGTTCAATTACCGCCTGCCCCTGTCGCCCTCGCGCTGGGTGCGCATGCTCGAAGCGCTCGAGCCCGATCTGATCGAAGTAGGCGATGTCTTCCATCCGGCCTGGTGCGCGGCGCGCGTCGCCTCGCGGCGGGACATTCCACTGGTGGCTTTCTGTCATTCAAACCTGCCGCATCTGGTCGGCCGGCGCTTCGGCCGTGCCGCCGAACGCGCGCTGGGCGCCTACCTGCGCCATGTCTACGCCCGCTTTGACCTGGTGATGGCGCCGAGCCGCCTGATGTGCGAAAACCTGGGCCGGATGGGCGTGCGACACACCGTACTGCAGCCCCTCGGTGTCGACACCACGATCTTCGCGCCCCATCGCCGTACCCTGGACCTGCGCCGCACCCTGCATCTGGGCGATCGGGCGCACCTGCTCGTGTACGCCGGGCGATTCTCCGGCGAGAAGAATGTCGACGTGCTGCACGAGGCGTTGCGTCTGCTGGGCAATCAGTATCACCTGCTGCTCATCGGCGGAGGCGTGCACGAGAGGCCGGCGGCCAACATCACCGTGCTGCCCTATCGGCGCGACAGCATCGAGCTGGCCACCTGGATCGCCTCCTGCGATGCGCTCGTCCACGCGGGCTGCAGCGAGACTTTCGGGCTGGTGATCGTCGAGGCGCTGGCCTGCGGCCGCCCGGTGGTCGCCGTGCGCGCCGGAGCGATACCGGAACATGTCGATCAGAGCGTCGGCATGCTGGCCCCGCCCCGCGACGCCCGCGGCATGGCGGATGCGATTGCGGCGCTGTTCGATCGCGACGTGGTGGCCCTCGGCCTGGCGGCCCGGGCGCGCGCCCTGCAGCGCTACACCTGGACGCATACGCTGCAATTGCTGCTCCACCACTACGCGCTGGCCGGCGGCCCGGCCGCGCCCTCGCCGCACGCATTGACGCGCCTGAACTAGCGCGGGCTCAGCCCGACAGGGCGTACAGGCTCAGCACGCCGCTCCGGTCGGCGGCGCCCAGCTGCCGGCCATCGTTCGACCAGCGCAGCAGCGCCACCTCATCGCCGAGCAGGCAGGCGTCGATGGGTTGCTGCGGCTGTGCAGTCCGCCACAGCGTGACGCGACGGTCGCGGGCGCCCGCGGCGAGCAGCGGACCCTGCGGCTGGAACGCCAGCTGCGTCAATCGCGCGGTATGCGCGGCGAGCTCCTGCGGTGCGCGCTCCTGCGGGCCGGCGCCGGAAAAATCCCACACCACAATCTGCTGGTCGGCGGCGGTGGCGAGGTAGCGGCTGTTGGAGCTCCAGCTCGTCAACGCCACCTTGGTGCCATAGCCGCGCAGCTGCGATTGCGTGGCGGCGGCGATGTTCCAGTATTGAACCGCGCCATCCTGGGTGCCGGCCGCGAGCACGCGCCCGTCGGGGCTGAAGCTGGCCGTAAGGCAGGCTCCGCTCATCGCGAACTCACGCACCTGCAGTTGCGGCTCGAGGCGATACAGGTGCATGCCGCCATTGCCGACCGCGGCAAGTTCGCTGGTCTTTGCCCGCCACGCCAGCGCTGCGATCACGCCCGCCTGCGGGGGCGGCTGCGCAAGCCGCTGGCCGGTGCTGTCGAAGACCTGCAGCGAGCGGCCCGTGCCCACGGCGAGCAGCCGGCCGTGGCTTGCAAACGCCAGGCATTCGCTCCACTCGGCGGCGGCGTGAATCACCCGCGCCTCGCGCTGGCGCGCATCCCACAGACGCACCTCGCCGTCCTGCCCGGAACTGGCGAATAGCCGACCGCCGCCCTGCCAGGCCAGCGCCAGGGCGCCGCCCGCGTGCTCACCGAGGCGCTGCGCCGTGGCATCGGGGGCCGTGGCATCGATCCACAGCAGCGCCCCCTGGCCGCCCGCCACGACCAGGTGGCGTCCGTCGGGCGACCAGACCGCATCGGCGGCATAGTCGCCAAGGTCGACGCGTGTGCGCAGCGTAAGCTGCACTCCGCGCGCGTTCACGCGACGCAGGACTCGAAGCCGGCTTCGAGTTCCTGCCGATCGAGCTTGCGCCCGATGAACACCAGCCGGTTGCCCCGTGGCCCGCCATTCCAGGGCCGCTCCAGCTGACCATCGAAAATCATATGCACGCCGTGGAACACATAGCGGCGCGCCTCGCCGCGAAAATTGAGCACGCCCTTCATGCGCAGGATGTCCTGCCCGCGGCTCTGCAGCAGATAGGACAGCCACTCATTGACTTTGTCCGGATTGAGTTCGCGCGCGTCTTCGATGCCCACGGAAGAAATCTCCGTCTCGTGATGATGCGAACCGAACTCGCGTTCCGCCGCCCGCAGCGCGCCCTGCAGCGCAAAGCCGAATTCCGCCGGCGCATGTTCGCAGAACACCACCCAGTCGCCCTCGGCGGGCAACTGCAGCCGGAAGTCAGCGTGGGCACCGAGCTGCAGCCGGATGTGGCGTCCCGGCAGCAACGTGCCCCCTGCAGCCAGGGGCGCGGCTTCCTGGCTGAAATGCTTGCCGGCGATGTCGAGGAGCGAATCGATCGCCTGCTCGCCAGTTGCCGCGGCGGGCAGCACCACGACGCCCACCTCGCGCAGAGCCCCGGGTGCGTGATCGTGCTCGCGCCCAGGGTCATGATCGTGGTCGTGATCGTGCCCGTGATCGCTGTGCGCCTTCTCGCCGGTGTGCACCACGTGGGCGCCCGCCGCGAGCTGAAAGCTCCCGGCCCACTCGAACGGCCGCTGCAGCTCCAGGAAAGCCCCGTCGAGGGACAGCGCCCGTTCCAGATCGAAGGCGCCGAGGTCCAGGACCTGCGCCAGCGGCACTTCGGCGCGGTGCGTGCGCACGATGCGCGCGGTCGCATTGATGCCGCGCAGCTCCTGCTCGGTGCGGGCCAGCTGCGCCGCGCTCACCAGGTCCGTCTTGTTGAGCAGCAGCACGTCCGCGAAGCCGATCTGGTCGGCGGCGATCGCCACGTCCTTCAGCTGGCCGCCGATGTGCGCGGCATCGACCAGCGCCACGATCGCGTCGAGCTGGAAATCCTCACGCAGGTCCTCGTCGACGAAGAAAGTCTGCGCCACGGGCCCCGGATCGGCCAGGCCAGTGGTCTCGATCAGCACATAGTCGAAGCGGTCGCGGCGCTTGCGCAGCTGGCCGAGCACGCGGATCAGATCGCCGCGCACGGTGCAGCAGATGCAGCCGTTGGCGGTCTCGAAGATCTCCTCCTGCGCACCGATCACCAGTTCGTGATCGACCGCGACTTCGCCAAATTCATTTTCGATCACGGCGATGCGTTTGCCGTGCTGCTCCGAGAGAATGCGATTGAGCAGGGTGGTCTTGCCCGAGCCCAGAAAGCCGGTCAGCACTGTGACCGGAATGCGCTTAAGCATGCCGGCGGCTCCGCAGGCGCCGGAGCAGCCGCCCCATCCCCGGCACGCGCAGGACATTGAGCAGCAGGAACCAGCCGGCGCGCATCCCTAAGGGCACGGCAATGGGCGGCAGTGCGCGGCGGTACGGCGCTTCCGGAAGCCGGTGCACCTGGACCGCGCGCACCGCGAGCGGCAGGGCGAACCCGGCGCCGCGCAACTGCCAGCCCGGCGGCACCGAATCATCATCCCGGTGCAGTTCCGCGTCGCGGAGCCGTCCCGGCAGCTGCAGCTGTGCCGCTCCGCTAAGCAGCACCTCCAGCGGCGTGCCCGTTTCACGCTCGCTCCCCGTGATGCGCCACTGCACGGCGCCGGACTCGCGCCGGCAGTCGGCCTCGCCGCCGAAGGCGGCCACCAGGCGTGCGCTCACAGGCCGCGCAGGGCCTCGACCTGCAGATGCGTGCGGTAGGTCATCACGCACAGGAATCCGAGCAACAGCAGGTAGTAACTGCCGTAGCGCACCCGCGCATCGAGGGGAACGTCGTAGTAGCGCGGGTTGTGCGCCGGGACTTGTCCGCGCCAGGCAGCGCGCAGTGACACATAGATCGTAGGTGCGATCAGCAGCAGGATCATCAGGAACATGGGGCTGGGAATCACGAAGAAGACCCCGGCCAGGAGCGGCACACCGGCGAACCAGATCTTGGGCGACAGGATCGCGACGATGCGCCCGCCGTCGAAGGGGGTCACCGGAATCAGGTTGAACAGGTTCAGGAAAAAGCCGGCATAGGCCAGCGCCATCAGCAGGGCGCTGTGCTGCGAGAGCGCGAGCGCCAGGGTCACGGTGGCCGCGACCGTGCCGGCAAAGGGGCCGGCGAACGCGATCTGCGCCTCCTGCTCGACGGTGAGCGGCTGGTCTTTGAGCTGGATCCAGGCGCCGACGAAGGGAATGAAGGTGGGCAGGCCGACGTTCATCCCCAGGCGGCGCGCAACGACGTAATGCCCCATTTCATGAATCAGCAGCAGCAGGACGAAACCCAGCGCGTACCACCAGCCAAACACCAGCGCATAGACGCCGAGCGAGAGGAGCATGAAGCCCGCTGATTTCAGCAGCGGCCCGAACTTGGCGAACTTCAGCAGCAGCAGCAGCGCCTTGATCATCGAGGCGCCCCGTCCAGGTCCCAGAGCGTGACCGGCGCGCCGCGCCGCAGCCACATGCCGCAACCCAGCGGCTCGAAGGCGCGCGCGAGCTCGCGCCGGTACCAGGCCGCGCTGCGCAGCCAGGGCGTCCGCTGGGTGCGCGACTGGTCGCAGTTCTCGCGCCAGTCGCCGAGCGTCAGCGCGCCGAAATACAGTGCGCCACGACACACCTGACCCAGCCTGGCAATCCCCTCGCGCGCATCCCCCGTGTTCAGGTATTGCAGCACGTCGTAGCAGATCACCAGCTCGTACTGCGGGCGCGGCGTGAGCGTCTGCAGCGTGCCCTGCCGCCAGCCGTAGCGCCGGCAGAGGTAGTCGCTGTACTCGAGGCCGACATAACGCGCCCGTGGCAGGCGGCGCAGGAGCGGCGCGCGCATCAGTCCGACGCCACAGCCAGCGTCGAGGATGCGCTTGACGGGCAGCCCCAGGTAGTTGACGCAGGCGGCGATCAGCTCGGCCCGCGAGCGCATCTCGGCGCGTGAGGTCACGGCCGTACGCGGGTCATGGTAAAAGCGCTGGTAGTAGGCTTTATCGAAAGGCATGGGATCTGCGCGCGGCGCCTGCGGGCACCTTCAGGGGCCGGCTCCTGGTGTACTATGGCGCGCTTATTGTACCGGACGCGCCGTTCGCCGGCCCGATCACCCCATGAACCCAGCACCCGCTCCCGCGCCTGGCGGCACTGCCGCGACACGCCGCCGCGCTCCGGCGCGCGCCGCGCCGGCGGTAGGATTTGTCAGCCTCGGTTGCCCCAAGGCGCTGGTGGATTCCGAGCGCATCATCACCGAGCTTAAGCTGCGCGGCTACGGGATCGTCCCGGAATACCGCGACGCCGATCTTGTCGTGGTCAACACCTGCGGCTTCATCGAGGCCGCCATCGACGAATCGCTCTCCGCCATTGGCGAGGCGTTAAGCCAGAACGGCCGGGTGGTCGTGACCGGGTGCCTGGGCACCCACCCGGATCGCATCCGCGCGCGCCATCCCAAGGTGCTCGCGATCACCGGCCCGCACGCCACGGCGGCGGTACTCGCCGCCGTCAACGCGCACCTGCCGCAGCCGCACGATCCACACGTGGACCTGCTGCCGCCGCAGGGCATCCGCCTCACGCCGCGCCACTACGCCTATCTCAAGATCAGCGAAGGCTGCAACAACAAGTGCAGCTTCTGCATCATCCCGACGCTTCGTGGCCTGCTCGCGAGCCGCCCCATCGACGAGGTGATGCGCGAGGCCGAGATGCTGGTACGGAGCGGTGTGCGCGAGTTACTGGTGATCTCGCAGGACACGAGTGCCTATGGGAGCGACCTGAAATACCGCCCGGCCGAGTGGCGCGGCGAGCAACGCGCGACCCGCTTCATCGATCTTGCGCGCGCACTCGGCGAACTGGGCGCGTGGGTGCGATTTCACTACGTCTACCCCTATCCGCACGTCGATGCGGTCATCCCGCTGATGGCCGCAGGCAAAGTGCTGCCTTATCTGGACATTCCCTTCCAGCACGCCAGCCCGGCCGTGCTCAGGCGCATGCGCCGGCCGGCGCACGCCGAAGATACCCTGGCGCGCATCAATCGCTGGCGCGAGGCCTGCCCGGAGCTCACGCTGCGCAGCACCTTCATCGTTGGTTTTCCCGGGGAGAGTGCCGCTGATTTCGAACTGCTGCTGGATTGGCTGGACGCCGCGCAACTCGATCGCGTCGGGTGCTTTCGGTATTCAGCGGTGGACGGCGCCGCGGCCAATGCCCTCGATGACGCCGTGCCCGAAGAGATCAAGGAAGAACGCTACGCACGCTTCATGGAACGCGCTGCCGCCATCAGCGCCCGCCGGCTGCAACGCCATGTGGGCCAGCGGCTGCAGGTGCTCGTCGATCGAGTCGAGGACGGCATCGCGATTGCCCGCACCGAAGGCGACGCCCCCGAGATCGACGGCGTCGTGCGCATTGCCGCTTCCGCGCTCACCCGGCCGGGCGAATTCATCGAGGTTGAGATTGTCGGCGCCGACCGCTACGACCTGCAGGGCCGGCTGGCGGCTTAGGGCAGCAATCGCGCCAGGCTGCTGCGCCTCCACCACACGCGCGCGCTCAAGCCCAGACCCACGGCGACGCCGATCGCGGGCAGTGCGAATACGCCGTTCGACCCGTAGTGGGCGCTGATCCAGGGCAGGGCGAAGTTGATTAACAGGCCGGCGGCGAAGGCCGCGCCGATGAGGGTACCGAGCGTGCGCTGGCGCAGCCGCACATAATCGCTCTGCAATGCGGCCAGCTGTGCCTGGTGCTCGCGCTCCAGCGCGGCAGCCAGCGCCGCCGGGTCGCGCTGAGCGCTCTGGATGATCGCTGCCTGCAGCTGCTGCCGGAAACCGGCCGGGAGTGCCGGAGCGACGAGATGGCGCTTAAGGGCGCGATCCAGAGCGCGCTCCAGACCGTCTCCTGCATTCGTCTCATCACCGCTGTTCATGCCAGTTTCTCCAGCCATTGCGTGGGGTCGGCGAGTCCGAGGGCACGCAGGCGTTCGAGCAGCAGCGCACGTGCCCGGTGCAGATTGGTCTTGATCGTGCCTTCCGGCGTACCCAGCATCTGCGCCACCTCGCCGACATCCCGCTCTTCGTAATAATAAAGCGTGAGTGCGCTGCGATAGCGCTCCGGCAGCTCATCGACGAGCCCGCGCAGGATCGCGGCCTGGTCTGCGTCGCGCTCCGGCACGTCGGCCTGCAACGACTCGACCTCAAGCTCCACCGCCGGATCCGAGAGTGATTCCTGGAGGCGTCGCCGCTCGATCGCCGTCAGGCAGCGGTTGCGCGTGATCGTGTAGATCCAGGTCGACAGCGAGGCCCGCTGGTCGTATTTCGGCAGCGCCTTCCAGACCCGCAGCAGGCTTTCCTGGGCGGCGTCCTGGGCCTGGTCGGGATCGCGCAGTACGGAACAGCATAGCCGGAATACCTTGTGCTCGTAGCGGCTCACCAGCCGCTCAAAGGCCGTCTCCATGGCCCCGCCACGCAGCAATTCGACGATATCCTGGTCGGGCGGATCCCCGTCGGACCGGGCCGATTGCTGCACCTTCCTCTCCTTACTGCCTTTCTACCCGGGCGGCTGGGGTTCGGTTTCAGTCTGGCTGCCCGGCGGCCGGCCGGGCCGCCTGCCGGAATGTTTGAGTCCCCGCTGAAACCATTGGGCCGGGTGCCGAGTATCAAGGCCGTACGGACCAAACACACACACAGGATTCGCCAAATGAACGAGCCAATTACCGGAGTTCTGGGAGTCATGATACCGATCATCGCCATCGTGATGGGAATCGGGATCGGCATGTTGAGCCTCGTCCTGGACTATCGCAAGAAGCGGGACATGTTCGCCATGCATCACAAGGAGCGCCTGGCCGCCATAGACAAGGGCATTGAAGTGCCACCACTCCCGCCCGAGTTCTTTCAGAACGGGCAAGGCAAGGGACGCACGCCCGCCGACAACCTGCGCCGGGGACTGACCCTGCTGCTGGTGGGTGCCGCCATCATGGTCGCGCTCTACAGCAGCTACAACCGCGGTTACCTGTGGGGCCTGGTTCCTGCTGCGATCGGCATCGCCAATCTACTCGTCTATTTCATCGAGAGCCGCAAGGCGGCTCGGCAATGAACTACACCCACCCATCAGGAGAAACGACCATGAACACCACGACGACTTCACTTGGATTTGGCCGCAGCTTTGCCTGCGCCCTAGCCGCCTGCCTGCTGACGGTGGTCCTGCTCGGCAGCATCGCACAGTCGCCGGTGCAGGCGGCGCGATCCGCGGCGATCGAGCAGGCTCAGGCCTGAGGCAAGGACAGCGCGCCCGCAGACGGTCTGGCCTCGAGCCACTTCCTGATACGCTGCGCATCCGCGACGCGCGTGTACTTGCCGAAGGAATCGAGTAGCACGATCACAATGGAACGGCCCTGGATCATGGCCTTCATCACCAGGCATTTGCCGGCCTCGGCGATGTACCCGGTCTTCTGCACGATGATGTCCCAGGCCGGGTTACGGACGAGCAGGTTGGTGTTGCGGAACTCGACCTGCCGCCGGCCGACCCGCACCGCATAGCGCTCGTCGGTGGAATAGTCCTGGATCGCGCTGGCCTGCGAGGCCGCGATCACCAGCAGCGACAGGTCAGCCGGACTGGCGACATTGTCGCTCGACAAACCGGTCGGATCGACGAAGCGGGCATTGTGCATCCCCAGTGCGCGCGCCTTGGCGTTCATCGCCGCCACGAACGCCGGCAGACCCCCCGGGTAGTTGCGCGCCAGCGCGTGCGCCGCGCGATTCTCGGACGACATGAGCGCCAGATGCAGCAGGTCGCCACGGCTGAGGCGCGTACCGGGCGCCAGGCGCGAATAGGCACCGCGGCCGTGCTCGCGGTCGGCGTCCGTCACCTCCAGAATCTCATCGAGCGGCTGCTGCGCATCCAGCACGACCAGCGCGGTCATGAGCTTGGTGATGGACGCAATCGGAGTGGACTGATCCACCTGCCGCGCCAGCAGCACCGTGGAAGTGCCCTCATCGAGCACCAGCACTGAACTCGAACGTACGTCGGGCTGCCCCGCCGTCACCGCACGATGGCGCGCCTCGCACACACCGCTCACCATCAGGGGCAACAGCAAGAGACTCAGGAGACGCAGGGGATCGCGGTGTTTCAAGCGCAGGCCTCGGCTGACAGTGCGGCGCGCGCAGTGTAGCAGTTGAACCGGAATGAGTCCTGCGTGGCACCCACACGGACCTGCGAATCCGTGCGCGCCCTCGCAATTCCCCATGCAAAAACCGATAATTGCCCGCCCTCAACCGGGCGCCGGAGCTCCCGATGACCACTGCCTACACCCGGACCGCCGTTGCGCTGCACTGGATCGTGGCGGCGCTGGTCGTCACCGCCATCGCCCTGGGTTGGGTGATGACCGAACTGACGTTCAGCCCGCTCAAGCTCAGGCTGTTCAACTGGCACAAATGGATCGGCGTCACGGTGCTCGCCCTGATGATCGTGCGGAGCCTGTGGCGCCTGCGGCACCCGCCGCCGGCACTGCTCCCCACGCCGGCCTGGCAGCGCCTGTCCGCCCAGGCCGTTCACGCCCTGTTTTACCTCATGCTCTTGGTGCAGCCGCTGACGGGCTGGATTTTCAGCAATGCCGAGGGCGTTCCAGTCGTTTACCTGGGCCTCATGCCCCTGCCGAACCTGATCGACAAGGACAAGGCCGTCGGCGCCTTCGTCAAGGAACTCCACGTGGCCGGCGGCTGGGTGCTGGCCGTGCTGATCGGCCTGCATCTGCTCGCGGCGATCAAGCGTCACTACGTCGATCGCGACGATACGCTGCGGCGCATGCTGCGCTGGCGGACGGGCTGAGCGGCGCGACGGGTTCCGTGCCGTGATGCCGGCCTTTGCCCGCTGGATCCTGCTGCCGGCGGGCCTTGCCATCGCGGCACTCGCGCTCGCCGCCGACAATGCCATCGATGCCGGCCACAGCACCATCGTCGCCACCTTCAGGCAGATGAACGTGCCGCTCGATGCCGCCTTCGGCCGCTTCAGCGGCACCATCGTCTACGAGGCCACGCACCCCGCAGCGGCGAGCGCTGCCGTTGAGGTCGAGGTGGGCAGTCTTGATCTCGGCGATGAGTCCTACAACGCCGAAGTGCGCAAGGCCGCCTGGTTCGACAGCGCTCATTTCCCGCAGTCCAGTTTCCGCTCGAGCGCGATCAAGCCAGGGGGTGCCGATCACTTCGAGGCGACCGGCACGCTCAGTATCAAGGGCAAATCGCAGACCATCACGGTACCCATTGCCGTGCAGCACACCGCCCATGCGACCGCCTTCGATGGCAGCTTCGAGCTGTCGCGCAAGGACTTTGGCGTGGGCGATCCGGACTGGGATGGCGTGCTCGACGACAAGGTGCGGGTGCACTTCCACCTGCAGCTCAGCGGCGCCACGGCCGCAGCTCCAGCTCAGACCTCGCGATCGTAGACGATGAATCCGTCGTAGTGCGCGAGCGTGTCGTAGAGGCGCCGCCCCGCGGCATTCGATTCATGCGTCTGCCAGTAGACGCCCTTGACACCGGCTGACCGGCATTCGGCGTACACCGCCTCGATCAGCGCGCGTCCGATGCCACGGCCTCGATGCGTAGGCAGGGTGTACAGGTCCGACAGGTAGCAGCTCAGCTCGGGGCGGATGGTGCTGCGGTGGAACAGGTAATGCGCCAGGCCGACGAGCACTCCCTGATCCTCGGCCACCAGGGCGTGCATGGGCTCCTGCGGATCCAGGAAACGCTGCCAGCTGGTGCGCGTGATGCGCTCCGGCAATGCGCTCGCACCCTCGCGCCCATAGAAGGCGTTGTAGCCCTCCCACAAGGGCCGCCAGCCGGCATAGTCGGCCGCCTCGATTTTGCGCACCACACAGGCAGCGCTCATCGGAACCTCAGCCGTCCCGTTTCGGATCAGACCTGGCCTCGCAGTACTTGCTCCGCCCGCTGTTGGCCCTCAGCAGCTCGACGTAGTACACCGACATGGACTGCGCGCGCCGCATCTCCAGAGGATCCGCGGACAGCAGCGGCCGTACCGCCTGCGCCCAGTCCGCCGCGCACGACTCCTTGGGACGATCGGAACGCGAGCAATCGATGAAGGACTCGAACGAGCGCCGGTACAACAGGAACTGCGGCCGCTGCATCGGAGCGCCGTGGCCGGGGATCGCAATCCTGAACGGCGCCGCACTCACCTTCGCCAACGCTGACTTCCAACCCTCCGGGCAGGCGGTATCGAGGAACGGTGCGGGCAGCGTCACCAGATCGCCGAGCGCGGCAACGCCGCTGCGCGGGTCAAACAGCCACACATCGCCATTCGTCGCCGCGTTGGGTGCGAGATGGATGTGGAATTGTCGGCCACCCAGCGACAGGACCGTTGAGCTGTTGATGACGACGTCCGGGCGCAGTTCCGATCCACGCTGGATCGTCGCAAGGTCCAGGCGCATGTCCGCGCGCGTCTCCTCGGGCACTGTCGGATCATCGAGATACGGCGCGCTGTCCTTCACGCTCGCCGGCAGAAAACCGCTGAGGGCGCCGTCGATGGCATTGCTCGCATAGACACGCAGGCCCGGATACGCCGCACGGAGCGCCGGATTACCGCTCACATGATCGAGATGCCAGTGGCTATTGACGATGGCGACGATGTCCCGCTTGCGCTCGCGCGCGAGGGCCAGGATCGCCCGGGCGTGCCAGTCGTGGCGTCCGGTATCCATGACGATGAGGCCCGCAGGCGCGTCAAAGATGACTGAGTTTCCGTCGGGTTCGTGATTGGGAAGAATCCCGCCGCTGATGAGCCACACGCCCGTCGCCACCGGCTGTGGCGTGGGTACCGCCGGCGCGGCGGCTTCCGGCCAGCCGCTCAAGGGGATGCCAAGGCCTGCGACGGCCACAGCCATTGCGGTCCAGATCTTCCTTGTCGTTCGCATGGGCCGGGCCGCTCCTTTAGGACGACGGGATCTCAAGCACGACGTTGCCGGTCACCCGGCCGCTCTCCACGAGTTCATGGGCTTCGGCGATGCGCGCGAGCGGCAGGCGGGCGCCGATGTTGTGCACCAGGCGGTTCGCCGCCAGATTCTCACTGACCCCCTGAAGCGAACGCGCGCGGTCTTCCGGGTTCAGGCTGTACACGATGAAAAACCTCAGGCGCACCCCCTTCTGGATCGCGGGCACGAAGGGCACGGCGATCTCGGCGGCACCGCTCCCGTAAACGATGAGATCGCCTTCGGCTCGCACCGCCGCCAGATCGGGTTTCACGTTGGCGGCAAAATCCACTTCGATGATGCGATCCAGGCCCGCGCCGGCGGTCGCCTCGAGACAGCGTTCGACCAGATTCTCAGTCCGGTAATTCACGGCGACGTCGGCCCCCGCCGCCCGCGCGAGTGCCGCCTTTTCGGCACTGCTGACTGATGCGAGGATCCGGCCCGCGCCCTGCAGGCGTGCAAACTGCACGGCGTAATGGCCCACCGCTCCGGCGCCGCCCGCCACGAGTACAGTCTTGCCGCTGACACCACCGTCCACGCTGACCGCGTGATACGCCGTGAGCGCCGGGATTCCGAGGCAGGCGCCGGCGGCCAGGTCGATTCCGTCCGGCAATCGCACCGCCTGCGGCGCCGGCAGCACGACGTACTCCGCCGCCGTTCCGTTCGGACGATTCCAGGCGGCGTTCCACAACCAGACGCGCTCACCGAGGCGCGCGCGATCAACACCCTCGCCCACCTGATCGATCACGCCCGCTCCGTCGCTGTGGGGCACGATCCTCGCAAACGGCAGGGTCTTGCTGCGCACGCCCGAGCGCGTCTTGACGTCCGAAGGGTTGACGCCCGACCACTTCATCCGCACACGCACCTCGTGCGGCCCCGGCGTTGGCGTGGGCAGTTCCGCCAGGCTCAGCACTTCCGCGGCCGGACCGGTGCGATCGTAGACGGCCGCTCGCATCAGGAGCCCCGGGGATTAACTGACGGGTGGAAGACGCGCATAAATACAGGTGTTCACCAATGTGCCATCGGCCGCGCGCCTGTCATGGCGCAATAGGCCTTCAAGAGCGAACTGGCAGCGCTCCGCCACCTTGCGCGAGGCGCGGTTGTCTTCATCAGTCACGAGCTCGACCCGCACCGCTCGCAGCTGCTGGAAGGCGTAGGCCGTCATGGCCGTGAGCGCCTCATAGATGAAGCCGTTGCCGGCCCTGGAGGTTCTCACCCAGTAACCCACCTCGGCCTTGGGCGTCTCCCAGACGATGCGGTGCAGCCCCGTCGCGCCCACCAGCTGGCCCGTGGATTTCTCGAACAGCAGGAAAGGCAGGTCCTTGCGTGCCATGAAATTGGCCAGCGCATTGCGGCAGTACAGCTCGGAGGCCTGCGCAGAGGGTTCCGCCGCCACCCACGGCAATGAACTGAGGAAACGGCGGAGTTCGGGCAGCGATTCCGCGACCGCCGCGTACAGCAGCGCGCCGTCGCCCCGGCGCGGCGGCCGCAGGTGCAGGCGCTCCGTATCGATGGACTCCGGCAGGTCGATGAGCAGTGGGTCGGGCCTGGCGCTGGGCATCAGCCGCGGTTCCCGATGAATTCGACCTGGGCGATCCAGTTCCGCTTGCGCCGCTCGAGCCGCTCTCCCGTGCCTTCGCCGTCGAAACTCGCCGGGGTGCGCCGGATCAGCGCGGACGCGACCCCATCGAAGGCGTTGACGCTGACGACCGCGTAGAGCCGCCCGTCGAGCCGGCTGGTGACCAGCGGCACGACGCCACAGCGCGAACACACGTGAAATTCCGCCGTTTTCGTCCCAAAGAGGTACTTCGAGACCTGCGCGGCATCCTCGACCGTGACCCGCAGGGAACCGGAGGGCCAGGAAGTCCACACGCCACCGTGCTTGCTGCAAAAGGTGCAGCTGCAGGCCCGCGCAGGAATTTCCGCCGGGCTGGGCTCCCAGGCCAGTGTGAAGGAGATATTCCTGCAATGGCAGCTTCCGGAAATCAGCATGGCGGCCTGCATTCAGCCGCGGCACTGACGGGCGCTTGCACGGCCGGCGCGCTCCACCGGGATGCTCCCTCAGGCATCGCCGCGCCGCAGCGCCGCCTGGTGAGCCTCGATCTGCGGCAAAATGGCGCGCCGGCGCTCCAGACTGTCCTGCGACCAATATTTATCCCGGTCATAAAATGCCGGTACGGCAGGCATGTCGGCCGGAATGATCACCCACGGCTGCTTTGATTCCGTAAAGATATGGATGTCGGGCGGCAGCGCGTCCGGCTCATCGAGCGTGCCGACGCGCACAAAGGCGACGACCGGTCCGGCGCCCGGGTAATGGCTCCACAGCGCGACCCAGCATTTCGGGCATCTGGCAATATCCTGGCCTTTTCCGCTGTGAGTCGGGGTTTTCACCAGCTGGGGAGCCACTCCGAGGCGGATCAGGCGGCTCGCCTCAATCATAGCGTTCAGCGCAAACGAGGCGCCAGTTTCCCGTTGACACCAGCGGCAATGGCAGCAGTGCACCACGAGCGGCGCGGATTCCATCCGGTATCGCACGGCCCGGCAATCGCAACCGCCTTCCAGGCGAGCTCTCATGATCAAGGTCTGGCTAGGCGCCCGGGCGCACCGGGGTGTTGGCCTCCACCCCCACCACCGTCGTCCACTCGCGAACCCGCCAGCGCGTCACCAGTCCGGCCAGGACGTAGGGATCGACCGCAGCAAATTGTTCCGGCACGTGGCGTGATTCGCACGCAAACAGGAGGGCCGCGCCATCCGCCGGATCGGCGAAGGCGCCGGCAAGGACCAGTTCACCTCGTTCCTGCGCTTTCCAGGCGGCTTGCAGGTGCTGGGAACGGAACTCGCCGCGGCGCTGCAGGTAATCCGGAACGAATTCGTACAGGAGCAAGTAGTGCATCCGGATACCCGCAGGAGCGCCGCAGCGGCGACCGTCGCCTTCAGGTCCGGGGAATCTTGCTGCGCACACGCCATGCCCACACGGCCATGGCCGCGGCGGCCGCGGTGGTGCAGATATAGAAGGGGTCGGTGAGCAGCCGCGGCCCTTCTGCAATCGCGCGCCAGATGTGCGCCAGCAGGAGCAATGCGAACAGTACGCCGCTGGTGGTTACATAGGCTTTCATGGTTCAGTTCCTTCCTCGATCATCAGGCGGGCATCACGATGTAGGGATAAATCTCATCGGCAATCCAGTAATAGGTCAGGACTCCGGCGAAAACTACGCCAAGGGCCCACAGCACCCAACGCCGCCGGCGCCACGGAACGCGGAACGAGGAGTACTGCACCGGAATATCGACCAGGTAGGCCGCGCAGTAGCAGGCGTTTGCCAGCACGGCGAGCACGAACAGCGCCAGCAGCGATGACCAGGTGAATGCGCCGCGGAAGTGCGGCCAGGTCAGCACCACCCAGCCCACGACAATGGCGCCGAGCACCAGGTTGTAGCCAACGCGCCGGCGCTCCCAATAAGCCAGGGCGTCGCTGATGATTTCACGAAAGCCCATCGGTTCCGATGTCGTCATTGCGCTACCGGAGGTGCCATGACCTTCCCGTCACCAGAAAGGCGATAAGGATAACGCCCTGCAGGGCCACCGCGAGCCAATAGGCCAGGGGACGGTCCTGACGCAGGATCTGCCCGGACCACCAGGTACCCAGTGCCTTTCCTGAAAGGAGTTGCCAGGCCAGTACCGCGGCCAGGAACAGCGCCATCAACCCATAGCTGAGGGGGCTCACGGGCGCGTCGCGAGCAGCAGCGCCTGCGCTTCATCCTGCCCCGTTCGGGCGGCCGTCTCGGCGGGGGTCTCGTTGCGGTGGTTCAGCAAGGTCCGGTCGGCACCGCCGGCCAACAGCACGCGAAGGGCTTCGAGATGCCCGGCAAAGGCCGCCGTGTGCAGGGGCGCGTAGCCCTGCGGATCGGTCTGGGCATTCACCTTGGCGCCCACCCTGATCAACGCGGCGCACACGGACGCATGACCGTTCATGGCGGCGCAATGCAAGGGCGTGAATCGATTGCCCCGCGCCGCGCAGGCATCGGCATTGACGGGCGGAGCGAGCAGAAACTGCACCAGGTGCTCGTGGCCCGCCGCGGCCGCGTAGTGGAGTGCGGTGAGCTCATCCGGATCATCATCCATCTGGAGCGAGGCGGGGCCGAACTCCGCCGTGTAGCGCTGGATCGCCGCAAGATCACCCGCGGCGATCGCCCGCTTTACAGTGGAATGGGTGGGTCGATCAGGAGCCGTCATGATTCCCTCGCCGGTCGGATGGTACACGGCCCTGGTCTGCGGCTGAAACTTCACCTTGGCTTGGGCTGCGCCTTCCAGGGTCGGTGACGAATCCCAGGCGGGGCCATGCGTGGATCGGACCGCGAAACAATGGGGCATGATCCCGAATGCACCGTCAGGCGAGAGCGGCCGAGGCAACGACGGCGAAATGCTGTACGAGCGGTTCGAACTCCAGCAGGAACCCCTGGTCTTCAGGATAGTATTTTGCCGTGAGCAGCGCATCGCCGGCGAAAGCGCGGAGGGCCTGCTCGGACTCCCAATAGGTCACCGTGATGAAGTGGGTGATTGCTGCCTCGTCTCTGCGCAGCACCGCCACGCTGAGGTTGCCTGGGACGGACTGGTAATCCGGGATCGCGCTCTGCGCCAGAAAGTTCGCGTAGGCGTCCGCCCGGGCTCGCGCGGTCCGCCCATGCCACATGCGACAGATCATTCCTGCGGTCTCCTTCAAATTCGGCCCACCCGACCGTCTCGCCGAGCTCTCCGGAGAATGAGTACGAAGGCGATGAAGATCGCGCAGGTGCCCAGGGACAGATACCGTTCCACGGGCCGCGAAGGCAGGACCAGAATATACCCCTGTCCCTTGATGAGGGCCGAGAAACTCGAAACGCAGAAGGGCATCAGGAACAGGCGGAACGCCTGCCACCGATCGGCCGGACTCGAGGGTTCACGTTTGACGCTCAGGAGCAGGGC
>DATFUG010000429.1:0-2612 GCA_035261025.1 Steroidobacteraceae bacterium
ACTGGCTCTAGCGGCGGTTCCGTGCAGTCGCAGATGGTGCGGCCAAGAGCTTGATTCGAAAGCCCCACTTGGGGCTTTTTGCTTTTTAGGATGGGCCGCTGGCCCATTTTTTTTGTTGTGGAGGCAGAGGTGAGTCCATGGCGGCGGTGCTGCGCGAGAGGCTGGTCGAACTCGTGGAGCCGCTCCTCGCGAACCTCGGCTATGAACTCGTGGATCTGGAGTTCGCGTCGGGTGGCGGGTCCGGGATGTTGCGGATCTTCATTGACCGGGCCGGTGGCGTTGGGATCGATGACTGCGAGCGTGTGAGCCGCGAGGTGTCGGCGCTGCTGGATGTGCGCGATCCGGTGCCTACCGCTTACCGGCTGGAAGTGTCCACGCCGGGGCTGGACCGGGTGCTGCGAACACCGGCGCATTACGCGCGCTTCCTGGGCGCCAAGGTTGCGATCGAGCTCGCCGGCGCGCGCGACGGGCGCCGGCGCTACACCGGCAAACTGGAACTGGCCGGGCCAGAGGGAATTGATGTGGAAGTTGACGGCATCAGGGTACCGCTGAATTACGCGGAAATCTTTCGCGCACGGCTGGTTCCGGAGTGGCCGGATAACTCAAGCAAAGGCAGGAGACGATGAACAAGGAAATCCTCATGGTGGTCGACGCAGTCTCGAACGAGAAGGGCGTAGACAAGGAGATCATCTTCGAGGCACTCGAAGCGGCCCTCGCGGCCGCGGCGCGCCGCAAGAACAGCGAGCTGTGGGACGTGCGGGTCGCCATCAACCGCAAGACGGGCGACTACGAGACCTTCAGGCGCTGGAAGGTGTTCGCCGATGATTCGCGGGAGATCGAGAACCCCGAGGCGGAACTGCGCCTCGAGGACGGGCTCGATGTCGACAAGGACACCCAGGTCGGAGGCTACGTGGAGCAGCCCATGGAATCGGCCGCCTTCGGCCGCATCGCGGCACAGCAGGCCAAGCAGGTGATTGTCCAGAAGGTGCGCGAGGCCGAACGCGCGCAGGTGGTGGAGCAGTACAAGGACCGCGTCGGCACGCTCGTCAGCGGTGTGGTCAAGCGCATCGATCGCAATGGCATCTATGTCGACCTGGGCAGCAACGCCGAAGGCTTCGTGCCACGCACGGACATGATCGTGCGCGAGCAGCTCAAGCCGCAGGATCGCGTCAAGGCATTCCTCAAGGAAGTGCGCGCCGAACCGCGCGGACCGCAGCTGTTCCTGACGCGTACGGCCCCTGAATTCCTCATTGAACTGTTCAAGCTCGAGGTACCGGAAGTCGGCCAGGGCATGATCAAGATCCTGGCCGCGGCCCGTGATCCGGGCATTCGCGCCAAGATCGCCGTGAAGAGCAGTGATCCGCGCATCGATCCGGTGGGCGCCTGCGTCGGCATGCGTGGATCGCGCGTGCAGGCCGTGTCCAATGAGATCGCGGGCGAGCGCGTCGACATCATCCCCTATGACGAGAATCCAGCGCAGTTCGTGATCAACGCCATGTCGCCGGCGGAAGTGCAATCGATCGTGGTCGATGAGGAAAAGCACGGCATGGACATCGCCGTCGCCGAGGACAAGCTCTCCCAGGCCATCGGCCGCGGCGGGCAGAACATCCGGCTCGCCAGCCAGCTCACTGGCTGGGAGCTCAACGTCATGACCGAATCGGACGCCGAGACCAAGAGTGACGCGGAGTCCAAGGCCCTGATCGCGACGTTCATGAAGCAGCTGGACGTCGATGAAAACGTCGCCAGCATCCTGGTGCAGGAGGGTTTCTCGACCATCGAGGAAGTGGCCTACGTGCCGGCCGCGGAATTGTCGGGGATCGAGGAGTTTGACGAGGACATCATCAAGGAATTGCGCAACCGGGCGCGCGATGTGCTGCTGACGCAGGCGATCGCCAGCGAGGAATCACTGGACGCCTCCATGCCAACCGAGGATCTGCTGACGCTGGAGGGGATGAGTCCGGATCTCGCCCTGGCGCTGGCGCGCCGCGGCGTACGTTCGCGCGATGATCTGGCGGACCAGGCGGTCGACGATCTGGCAGACATCGAGGGACTGTCGGCGGAGGAGGCCGGAAGCCTGATCATGAAAGCGCGTGCACCGATGTTCGAGGCGCAGCGCTGAGTCTGGCGCCCCGGAGTTCAAAATCATGGCTGATGTGACCGTTTCTCAATTCGCCGAGGCACTGAAGGTGCCGGTCGACAAGCTGCTGGCCCAGCTGGACCAGGCCGGCATCAATGTCGCTGGCCCGGAAGGGGTCATCAGCGAAGACGCCAAGCTGGAGCTGCTGACGCATCTGCGCCGCAGCCACGGAAGCGGTGCGGCCGGCGCCGGTTCCGCGCCCGCGCGCATCACGCTCAAGCGCAAGACGCAGAGCGAGCTGAAGCTGGCCAGTACCCAGGGCCGGGCACGCACGGTCAATGTCGAGGTGCGGGTCAAGCGCACTTACGTCAAGCGTGATGTCCTCGAAGAGCAAAATCGCGCGCAACAGGAGCAGCTCGACGCGCAGCGGCGCGAAGTCGAGGAGGCGCAGCAGGCCCAGCAGGCCAAGATCGAGGCCGAGCGCCGCGAGCGCGAATCACTCGAATCGGCCAATCGGCGCCGCGCCGAGGAAGAA
>DATFUG010000430.1:0-3725 GCA_035261025.1 Steroidobacteraceae bacterium
CCAGCACCCCGTAGGCGATCAGCAGCTCCCGCACCACCACATGCTTGCGCCGCTTGGCCGGCACGGTCTGCAGGGCGGTGACGAACAGCAGGATGTTGCCCAGCGGGTCCATCACCAGGAACAGCAGAATCGTGGCCGAGAGCAGCGTCATCTAAAGGTCGTTTCCCCATGTCGCGCGGTCGCGCAAGCCGTATACCATGGATGGCAGGCGCGACCAATCTTTCGCGTGGAGCCGCATATGAAATTTCGACGAGCCCGCTTTTCGTACGCCGTACTTCTGGTCTGCTGCAGTGCCGCCCTGGCGCAGCCGGCCGCGCAGCCAGCGCCCACCGCCGTGCCATACCTCAGTTCCGGGCAGGTCGATTCCGTGGCCCTGCTCGGCCCGCCGCCGGCGGCGGGCAGTGAGGCCGCCGCGGCGGACCTGAAGGCCGTGCGGGCGGAGCAGCGCGCCGCTCACGCCGAGGGCACCATCGCGCGCGCCGAGGCGGACAACCAGGCCAGCTGCGCGCGGGTCGCCGACGTACTGCACCTGAAGGCCGGCGGCGATGCGGCCCTGGAATTTGCGACGCGCGCCGCCCTGGAAGCCTCGGCCGCCACCGGAGCCGCGAAGCGCTACTGGCACCGCGCGCGCCCGTACGTCGTGAGTCCCAAGGTCGAGACGCCCGGCGGCATCGCCGGGGGCAATCCGCCGGGCTCGGCGGAGGCCAGGGCCTGGGAATACACCTCGTACCCCAGCGGGCACTCGGCGTTCGGTACGGCCTGCGCAATCGTGCTGGCGCAGATGGTGCCGGAGCAGCGCGCTGCACTGTTCGCGCGCGGCCGCACTTATGGCCAGTCGCGCGTCATCATCGGCGCACACTTCCCCAGCGACATCGAAGGCGGGCGACTGATCGGCACGGTCACTGCGGCCTTCCTGCTGCAAAATCCCCAATTTCAAGTGGATTTGCGTGCGGCGCGCGCCGGACTGCGCCAGTCACTCGGACTGCCGGCCGAGCCGCCGGCCCTGACGCCCTAGGCGCTCAGGGCCGCCAGCAGCGGCGCAGTGTCCGGGCGCACACCGCGCCAGAGCAGGAAGGATTCCGCCGCCTGTTCGACCAGCATGCCCAGTCCCATCAGGGCGCCGGCCGCACCGGCGGCACGCGCCCAGTGCAGGAACACGGTCTCGCTTGCACCATAGGCCATGTCGTAGCACAGCGTGTGCGGGCCGCAGGCCTTGGGCGGCACGGGCGGTAGCTCGCCGCGCAGGCTCGCGGACGTGGCATTGATGATGAGGTCGTACTCGCCGCCGGCCGCGTCGCCCCCGCTGGCGATTGCACCCAGGTCGGCGAATTCCTGCGCCAGGCGCTGTGCGCGCGCCGCAGTGCGATTGTGAATCCGGAGCTCGCCGACGCCGCCCTCGAGGAGCGGGGCGATCACGCCGCGGGCCGCGCCGCCCGCGCCCAGCAGCAGCACGCGCGTGCCGGTGAGCGCGTAGCCCAGGTTGACCGTGATATCGCGTACCAGCCCGGCACCGTCGGTGTTGTCGCCCAGCACTGCGGTGGCGTCGCTTCCGACACCGTGGGCGAGGGTATTGACGGCGCCCGCCCGACGCGCGCGCGAGGTAAGCCGGGTGGCGAGCGCCAGCGCCGCTTCCTTGTGTGGGACCGTGACGTTGAGTCCACGTCCGCCACCGGCAAAAAAATCGCGCACCGCCGCGGCGAAGAGCGCCGCCGGCACATCGATCACGCCGTACTGCATCGACTGGCCGGTCGATTGCGCGAACTGGGCGTGGATCTGCGGCGAGCGGCTGTGTCCGAGGCCGTGGCCGATCACCGCGTAGCGATCAATGCTGCTCATGTGCGATCCATCGGACCAGCGTCCCGCCCTGCCGCGCAGCGCCCAGCGCGGCGCCCAGCTCAGGAAGCCACTGGCGCATCTCGGCGTCAAGCTGCCAGGGCGGATTGATGAGCAGCAGTCCTGAACCGTTGAGGCCGACGCGCGCGTCGCGCGGGTGGAGCCACAGCTCGGCCACCAGCGCCGGCACGCTCAGCCGGTCGGCAAGATTCGTCAGCCAGGGCGCCAGCCCCGCCTCGTCCTTGATGGGATACCACAGGGCGACCACCGCGTTCGCAAGTCGCTGCAGTGCGCTGTCGATAGCGGCGATGGCGCGCACCAGATCGTCGCCCTGTTCCTCGTAGGGCGGATCGATGAACAGCAGCGCGCGCCTTTCCGCCGGGGGAAAATGGGCGGCGAGGCCGCGGTAACCATCCGTGCATTCGCAGCGCATGCGCGGAAAAGGCTGCAGCGCGCGTTCGAGCGCACGGCACTCGGCGGCCTGGATCTCGAAGCACCAGCCGCGATCCTGCGCCCGCAACGCCTGCGCGGCCAGGAGCGGCGAGCCCGGGTAATGCGGGGGTTCCTCCGGCGAGGGCGGGCGGAGGCGCCCAATGGCGCTGAGGTAGGCGCTGATCTGCGGGTTCGCGCCGGGCGCCTTCTCCAGCACGCCGATGCCGAGGCGCGCTTCGGCGCCCTGGTGCGTGGCCGCACTGCCCAGATCGTAGAGTCCCCGGCCCGCGTGGGTCTCCAGGTACAAGAAACCCTTGTCCTTGCGCTGCAGGGCTGCAATCAGCGACAGCAGCGTGACGTGCTTGTGCACGTCGGCAAAGTTTCCCGCATGAAAGCCATGACGATACTTCACGTCCGCGCCCGCGGCGCCCGCGCGCCTGTTTCAGGCCCTAATGGCGCCTGGTGCTGGTTTTCTTCGCCGGCGCTTTCTTCCTGGCCGCGGCCGGCTTGGCCCGCCGGGCCCGCGCGCTGCTCGCCGCGCTCTTCGCAATCCGGGTCTTTCTGCCGGGCATCAGCGCCGCCGTCCTGGCCGCCGCCTTGGCCGGCGCTCGCCGCCCGAAGCGGCCACGCGCGCCCTTGGCGGGCGCCGCGGCCAGCAGCGCCTGGCATTCCTCCAGCGTGAGGGTCTTGGGGTCCCGATCCTTGGGCACGCGGGCATTCTTCGCGCCGTCCGTGGTGTACGGGCCGTAGCGACCATTGAGCACCTGGATCTTCGCCTCAGCGAAATCCTGGATGATGCGATTGGCGTCGGCGATCACTTTGGCCTGGATCACCTCGAGCGCGCGCTCGAGCGTGATGGTGTAGGGATCGTCTTCCTTCAGCGAAACGTACTTCGCGCCGTACTTCACGTAGGGCCCAAAGCGGCCGATCGCGGTGAGCACAGTCTCGCCGGTCGCGGTCGTGCCCAGGGTGCGCGGCAGCTTGAACAGCTCGAAGGCGTCTGCGAGCTGGATGGTGTCCATCTTCTGGCCGGGACGGAGCCCCGCAAAGCGCGGCTTCTCCGCGTCATCCTTGGTGCCGATCTGCACAAAGGGGCCGAAGCGCCCCATCCGCACCGTGACCGGCTTGCCACTCTCCGGGTCGCGGCCGAGCTCGCGCGCCTGCGCCACCTGCTCGCGGGTCACGGTCTTTTCAATCAGCTCGACCTGGTGGATGAACGGTTTCCAGAACTTCACCAGCGGCGTCAGCCAGGGCTCCTCGCCGCGCGCCACGGCGTCCAGCTCGTCTTCCATGCCGGCGGTGTAGCCGTATTCCACGTAGCGGTGGAAGTGGTCGGTCAGGAAGCGGCAGACGATCTTGCCGATGTCGGTGGCGGTGAAGCGCCGGTTGTCAATCTCGACGTATTCACGGTCGCGCAGCGTGGAAATGATCGAAGCGTAGGTCGAGGGCCGGCCGATGCC
>DATFUG010000431.1:0-7220 GCA_035261025.1 Steroidobacteraceae bacterium
CGCGTGCACAGTTTCGCCGAGAATGACATCGAACTCATGCGCCGCCGCCGCGAAATGCAGTGGGCGGCGCGCATCAATGCCGCGCTCGAGGAAGGACGCTTCGAGCTGTTCCGCATGACGATCCAGCCGCTGCAGAAGCCCTCGACCGGCGCGCACTACGAGCTGCTGCTGCGCATGCGCGACGAGGCTGGCCGCATCGTCTCGCCGGACAATTTCATCGTCGCGGCCGAGCGCTATGGCATTACGCCGAATATCGATCGCTGGGTGATCGAGAATGCGTTCCGCTGGCTGGTGTCGGACGCCGACGAGCGCAAGCACCTGGAGATGTGCTCGATCAATCTTTCGGGGCAGAGCCTGGGCGACGACAAGTTCCTGCCCTTCGTCATCGACCAGTTCCAGAAAAGCGGCATTGATGCCAGCAAGATCTGCTTCGAGATCACCGAGACCGCCGCGGTCGCCAGCTTCTCGCAGGCCAACCGCTTCATCCAGGCCCTCAAGGAACTCGGCTGCAAGTTCGCGCTCGATGATTTCGGCACCGGCCTGTCCTCCTTCGGCTACCTCAAGCACTTCCCGGTCGATTTCCTCAAAATCGACGGCAGCTTCGTGCGCGAGATCCTCCATGACCCGATCGATCGGGAGATGGTGCGCTCGATCAACGAGATCGGCCATCTGACCGGCAAGCAGACCATCGCCGAATTTGCCGAGAACGCCGAGATCATCCAGATGCTCACCAGCATCGGCGTGGATTACGCCCAGGGCTACGGAATCGCGCAGCCGCAACGGGTGCTCAAGGCGGTCAACACCTGACCCGCGCTCAGCGCTGCAGCAGGAAGACGCACTCGCGCCGGTTCTGCAGCCCGCGCTGCTGCAGGTGAGGCTCGCTCACCGCATGGTCGCGGGCCGCGAGCACAGTAATGGTGAACGCTGGCGCGAACAGCGTGCGGACTTCAGACCCGGGGACGGAAAAGGGAGGCCCGCTCATCAGCTCCTGCGGATAGTCCATCGTCACCAGCAGGATGGGGCAGCCCTCCGGCAGGATCCTGGTGAGGTGGCGCGCGTAGCGGGCCCGCACGGGCGGCGGCAAGGCGATCAGCGCCGCACGGTCGTAGACTCCTGCGATGCCGGCGAGGGCGGCGGCGTCCAGATCGAAGATATCACCGACGAGAATCCGGTAGCCGTCCGCCTCCCAGCACTCCAGTGCACCGGCGGGGTGGCGCCGTGGGACGAGCTGCTGCTCCGCGTAGAACTCCTGCACGGCCAGTGCGGAGAGTTCCACTCCCAGGATGGGGTGGCCCCGGGCATGCAGCCAGCACATGTCGGTGCTCTTACCGCACAAGGGGACCAGCACGGGTGCAGTGGGCGCGCAGCCGACGCTTGGCCAGTACGCCTGCAGGTCCGCATTGATTTGCGCCTGGTGGAAACCGATCTCATGGCGCTGCCAGCGATCCAGCCAGAATTCGGGTTCCATGTTCAGTCCGGCAGCGCGTAGGGCAGCGCCAGTGGCAGGCAATCCAGCCGCGGAGCGGCGGCGGCCGCAGCGGCCGCGGCGGGAGCGGCGGATTCACTGTCGCCGGAATCGGTCGCAGCGCCGGCCCGGGGCTGGAGCGCGGCGACGGCCAGGAACTCCGTGTGCCCGTTGGCGTGGCGGACGGCATCGACGATCTGTGCCGTGCGGCCGTCGCTCAAGGTGACGGATTGGCCAGGTGCTAGAGCGGGGGCGGAGGCCGTTTCGAAACGCTGCATGCGGCGCTTCATGCGACCGCGGTAGTGCGCGCGGGCAATGATCTCCTGGCCGGTGTAGCAGCCCTTGGTGAAGGAGATTCCGCCCACGCAATCGAGGTTGAGCATCTGCGCCACGAAGGTGCCGCTGGTCGCGCTGTAGACCTGGGGGAGGCCCGCGGCAATGTTGCGCGCACGAGCCCCCGGTTGCAGGGCTTGCGCTGCAGCGGGAAGCTGCGCGGCGAGGGCGGCCAGCGCGACGGCCGTCGAATAGTTGCTGATCGTCAGCTTGGCGCGCAGCACGTAGCGGCGCAGCGTTGCCAGGGTGAGTTCGGCGAGTTCCACCGGCAGCAGCGCCACGATGTGATCGGCCTCCAGGGCGGCCAGCTGCAGCAGCGCCAGGACGCGCCCCTGCGGATTGTGCAGCCCGGCCAGCATGAGCCGGTCGGCGCCCAGCGCGCCCATGTCGTTGGAGAGCTGGCCCTGGAGAAATTTCACGGCGTCAGGGCCGCGAAAACGCAGCAGTCCCGCCGCCGGCGCCGGACCGGGAATTGTTGCATCAGCCGCTGATTCCGTCGCCATTGCCGTCACTGAAACCTCGGCCCCGGAGGCCGTCCTTGGTGGTCGTGAATGCGGGATTCTGGCACACTCGCGCGCCATGCCGGTCCCTGCAGAATTGACGCCCGCCCCACCCGGATCGGCGGGTAGCGGAACGGCCCCCGCCAGGCCGCAAGCCACCGACGCCGGCAAGGACGCGCGGCGCGAAATCGGAGGGCCCGCGGGGCCGGAACCGACGCGGTACGGCGATTGGGAACACGCAGGCCGCTGCATTGACTTCTAAAGCGCACGATCCTTCGCCCGGACGCGCGCGACCGCTGTCGCCGCACCTGTTCATTTACCGCTTCGCGTACACGATGGTGCTGTCGATCCTGCACCGGATGACCGGCCTGCTGCTCGCCCTCGGCCTGTGTGCGCTGGTGTACTGGCTCGCGAGCGCCGCCGCGGGCGAGACGGCCTACGGGCACGCCGCAGGGCTCCTGCGCGGCTGGCCCCTTCGCGCCCTGCTGTACGCCTGGCTCGCCAGCTTTTGCTATCACTTCCTCAATGGCCTGCGCCACCTGGCCTGGGATGCGGGCTACGGGCTGGAGCGTACCCACGCGCGCCGCAGTGGCAGGCTCGTGGTCGTGCTCGCGCTGCTGGCCTTCCTCATCGCCGCCTGGGTGCTGTTCTGGCCGCGCGCAGGTGCGCCGTGAGCCTGCGCTCCCCACTGGCGGTAGTGCTGGGCCGCGGGGCGGCGGGCGAAGGCGCGGCGCACTGGTGGGCACAGCGCGCCTCGGCGCTGGCGCTGGTGCCACTGACCCTCTGGTTCCTGCTGGCCCTGAGCCGCCTGCCGCTGGACGATTTCGTGGCCGTGACCCTGTGGATGAGCGACGGCGCCAATTCACTCTGGCTGGCGCTGCTGGTGGTGGTCCTGTGCGTGCATTCGCGCCTGGGCGTCCAGGTGGTCATCGAGGACTACGTGCACGGCGTGGCGGCCAAATTCACGGCACTCCTGCTCAACAGCGCCGCACATCTGCTGCTGGCCGCCGCCGGCCTGTACGCCCTGCTGCGCGTGGCGATGCGGGGCCTGGCGTGAGCGTCCGCGCCTTCGTCGATCACAGCCACGACGTGCTCGTGGTGGGCGCCGGCGGCGCAGGGCTCCGTGCGACGCTGGGGCTGGCGGCCGCCGGGCTGTCCACCGCCTGCATCACCAAGGTGTTCCCGACACGCTCCCACACGGTGGCGGCGCAGGGCGGCATTTCCGCGGCGCTCGGCAACATGGGCGAGGACGACTGGCGCTGGCACATGTACGACACCGTGAAGGGCTCGGACTGGCTCGGCGACCAGGACGCCATCGAGTTCATGTGCAAGCAGGCGGCGGAAGCGGTCATCGAGCTGGAGCACTACGGGGTACCGTTCTCGCGCACCGAGTCCGGCCACATTTACCAGCGACCCTTTGGCGGGATGACCACGCACTACGGCCAGGGCATCGCGCAGCGCACCTGTGCTGCGGCCGATCGCACCGGTCACGCGATGCTGCACGCGCTCTACCAGCAGTCGATCCGCCATGAAGCGCAGTTCTTCATCGAGTATTTCGCCGTCGACCTGCTCATGGAAAACGGCGCCTGCCATGGCGTTGTCGCGATCGATCTCGCCGACGGCAGCTTCCATCGCTTTCGGGCGCAGCAGACCATCCTCGCCACCGGGGGCTACGGGCGCGCCTGGTTTTCCTGCACCTCGGCGCACACCTGCACCGGAGATGGCGGCGGCATGGTGTTGCGCGCCGGCCTGCCGCTCGAGGACATGGAATTCGTGCAGTTTCACCCGACCGGCATCTATGGCGCGGGTTGCCTGATCACGGAAGGATCGCGCGGCGAGGGTGGGTACCTGACGAATTCGACCGGCGAGCGATTCATGGAGCGCTACGCACCGAATGCCAAGGATCTCGCATCCCGGGACGTGGTGAGCCGCGCGATGACGATCGAGATCCGCGAGGGGCGCGGCGTCGGGGAGCTCAAGGATCACATTCACCTGCACCTGGAACACCTCGGGCCCGCCGTCATCAAGGAGCGCCTGCCCGGCATCCAGGAGACGGTGCGAATCTTCAGCAATGTCGATGTCACGCGCGAGCCGATTCCGGTGCTGCCGACCGTGCACTACAACATGGGCGGCGTGCCCTGCAATGTGCACGGCGAGGTGATCACGCGCGAGCGGGGCTCCGAGGCCGTGGTGCCCGGCCTGATGGCGGTGGGTGAGGCGGCCTGCGTCTCGGTGCACGGTGCCAACCGGCTCGGCTCCAATTCACTGCTCGACCTGGTGATTTTCGGCCGCGAAGCGGCGCGGCACTGCGCCAGTACGCTCACGCCCGGCGCGGCGCTGAAGCCGCTGGCGCGCGGCGCGGGGGAAGGCGCGGTGGCGCGCGTGGAGCGGCTCCGCAGCGCCAGGGGTGCGCGCCCGACGGCGCAGATCCGCCTTGAGATGCAGCAGACGATGCAGACCCACGCGGCGGTGTTTCGCACCGGCGAGAGTCTGGAGGCGGGTTGCCGCAAGCTGGCGGCCTGCTTCGATTCATTCGCGGACGTGGCCTTGAGCGATCGCGGCATGGTCTGGAACACCGACCTGATCGAGACGCTCGAGCTCGAGAATCTGCTGGGACAGGCCACCGCCACGATTCACTCCGCCGCCAACCGGCAGGAGAGCCGCGGCGCCCAGGCGCGCGAGGACTTTCCTGAGCGCGATGACCGCAACTGGCTCAAGCATTCACTCTGCTGGGTCGAGGCCCCCGGAAAGGTGCGCCTGGACTATCGTCCCGTGCAGCTGCACACGTTGACCGATGAAGTCGAGTCGGTCGCGCCCAAGGCGCGGACCTACTGAGGGCTGCACATGGCTGATTTCAGGTTGCCCGCCAATTCCCGCATCGATGCCGCCGCGGGCAAGCTGTTTCCGGCGCCATCCGGAGCGAGCCGGGTGCGTACCTTCAGGGTCTACCGCTTCGATCCTTCCACGGGCGATCGGCCGCGCGTCGACAGTTACCAGATCGACATGGCGCGCTGCGGCCCGATGGTGCTGGACGTTCTGCTGAAGATCAAGAACGAAGTCGACGCGACACTCTCGCTGCGCCGCTCCTGCCGCGAGGGGATCTGCGGATCCTGCGCGATGAACATCAATGGCCTCAATACACTGGCCTGCACGCAATCCTGCGCCGACCTGGGAAGCGGGGAGGTGCGTATCTATCCGCTCCCTCACATGCCGGTGGTTAAGGACCTGGTCACGGACCTGTCCACGTTCTACGCGCAGTACGCGGCCGTGAAGCCCTGGCTGCAGGCGCGCACGCCGGTCTCGCCCGACCGGGAACGGCTCCAGTCCAAGGAGGATCAGGAGAAGATCGACCGCCCCTCGGCGTGCATCCTGTGCGCCTGCTGCTCCACCTCCTGCCCGAGCTACTGGTGGAATGGGGAGCGCTATCTTGGCCCCGCCGCGCTGCTGGCCGCTTACCGCTGGATCGTCGATTCGCGCGATGAGGCCCTGGGCGAGCGTCTGGATGCGCTCAATGACCCGTTCCGCCTGTACCGTTGCCACACGATCATGAATTGCGCCGAGGCCTGTCCCAAGGACCTCAACCCAGCGCGGGCCATCGCCGAAATCAAGCGGCTGATGCTCGAGCGGCAGCACTGATGGAGGGGCTCCAGGGGCGCCTGGCCTGGCGTTGCCGGCGCGGCATGAAGGAGCTGGACCTGATCCTCCAGGCCTGGCTGGCGCGGGACTACCCGCGGGCCTCACCCGCTGAGCGGGTGCTGTTTGCCCAGTTTCTCGAGTTGCCCGACCCGGAGCTGGCGCGCTACCTGTTGGGCCATGACATCCCCTCCGACCCGGCGATCGCCGCGCTCGTCGCACAACTGGCCAGCGCTTGTCATTGACAGGCCGGGCGGGGCTTATGTCGAAAGCGAGCGGCGGTGGCGCCTCGGTACGGGGGGTGTAACGGCGGAGAGTGACGGCGCGGGCCGGTTCCGGTTCAATCTTGTGGCCTCCGCCACGGAACCGAAGGTCGCGGCGCGACTCAAAGCCTGAATGAGATTCCAGGTTTCGGCGGGGCACGGCAGATGGCCATGAAACTCGAATTCGGCGCTGCTGTTAGACTGACCGGGGCTGGGCTAAGTGGTGGAGAGTTTGGTGCAGGGAAGGCCCGGACGATGGCGAACTTTCAAATGCCCCCGGGGTCTGATCGTTCGCATGCGGCTCCGGGCGCGATGCCCGGCTCGACCCCCATGGACATGAGCGCGGATACCGGGGATCTGAGCCTGGTGAGGCGCGTGCAGGCCGGCGAGCGTGGCGCCTACGACCTGCTGGTGCTCAAGTACCAGCATAAGGTGGTCAAGCTGGTCATGCGTTATCTGCGCAACCCGGCGGACGCTGAAGATGTCGCCCAGGAAGCCTTCATCAAAGCCTACCGGGCTTTGCCCCAGTTTCGGGGCGACAGCGCCTTCTACACGTGGCTGTATCGCATCGCGATCAACACGGCGAAGAATGCACTGGTCTCGCGCGAGCGCAACCCGGTCGGCTACGAGCTGGACGCGCACAGCAGCGATGAGGGTTCGGATATGAGCTACCGGCTCAAGGATCCGGACACGCCCGAAGGCCTGGCCCTAAGCGATGAGATCCGCAACATCGTGCAGGCAGCCATCGGCCGGTTGCCCGAGGACCTGCGCACCGCGATCATTTTGCGCGAGCTCGAGGGCCTGAGTTACGAGGAGATCGCGGTGGCGATGAAGTGCCCGGTCGGCACGGTGCGGTCGCGGATCTTTCGCGCCCGCGAGGCGATTGACGGGCGACTGCGCGAGGTTTTTGACGGCGGCCTTGGCCGCACCCAGGAGTTGTTGTGAACCAGGACGAACGAGCAAGCCAACTGTCCGCGATGTTTGACGGCGAATTGCCCGCCGCCGAATGCGAGCTGCTGTCGCGCC
>DATFUG010000432.1:0-2619 GCA_035261025.1 Steroidobacteraceae bacterium
CCCGCGCGCCGCCGGGTGGCTGAAAACCGTTGCGACCAACCTGACCTTTACCCACCTCAGCCGTTACCGGAAGCGGTGGGTTTTCTTTTCTCAGCTGCAGTCGCAGGACGAGGATGGCGACGCCCCGGAGCACGAATTTCCGGCCACAGCATCGGTGACCGATGAAGTGCAGGATGGCGAGCGCCACGAATTCATCGAGGCGGCGCTGCGCGCACTGCCCGAGCACCAGCGCGTGCCGCTGGTACTGTTTCATTTCGAGGAAATGCCTTACGAGGAAATCGCCGTAAAGCTGCGCGTCTCGCTGCCTAAGGTGAAGACCGACATCCACCGGGCGCGCCTGGCGCTGGCTGGAATCCTGGCGCGCCGGGGCATCACCGCCGCACAGCTGGAGGCCTGACCACCATGACATCACCGGAACAATTCATCGACGCGGTGCTGCGCAGGCAGCCGCTGAGGCGCGCGCCTGCCGGTTTTGAGGCCCGGGTGTTGCAGCGGCTCGCGCAGCAGGCGGCCCGCCCGTGGTGGGTGCAGGGCTTCAGTGGCTGGCCGAAAGCCGCGCAGCTGCTGTTCCTGCCGCTGGCTATCGGCTGTGTGCCGCTGTTGTTCCGCGCGGCCGGCGCCCTGAATGCACTGCTGCAGTCCGCGCGCCAGTCTGCCCCGCTGAGCGCGGCGCAGTCGGCCGCCACCACCGTTGGAAGCCTCGGTCACACCGCGCAGACCCTGGCCGATGTGCTGATGCGCCAGATCCCCTCCGTCTGGATTTATGGCGGCGTCGGCCTTGCGGCGCTGCTCTACGCGGCACTGTTCGGACTCTGCGCCGCAGCGTTCCGCACCCTGGTCCTGACCCCACAACACGCACCGTACTGATTTATGAAAAAAACACCCCTGCTCCTGCTGCTCGCCATCGCATTGGCGAACTTGCTCACCGTCCCGCATGCCGCCTATGCCAAGCCCGCGGAGCCCGCCGCCGCCACTGAGGTTCCGGCCGCGACCAGGGACACCCCAGCCGCCCCGGAGGCGACAGATGTCGAGGATGCCGTCCATAAGCACAGAGACAACGCGCTGGTCTCGATCGGGCGCGATTCAACGCTGGCGGCGGGCGAACATGCTATGGCCGTGGTCTCAGTGCTGGGCTCCTCGACCAGCGCCGGCGAGGTCGATAATGCCGTGGTCTCGGTGCTGGGCAGCACCCACGTCACCGGGCCGGTGGGCCACGCGGCCGTGGCCGTCCTGGGTGACACCTATGTCGATAGCCACGTCGGTGATGCCGTGGTCGCCGTATTCGGTGATGTGGTATTGGGTCCCCACGCCGATGTGGGCGGCAACGTCGTCGCCGTCGGCGGCGAACTCCAGCGCGATCCGGGCGCAATCATTCGCGGCAGCACTCAAAACGTCATGCTCTTCGGGAGCATGGGTCACATGGAGTGGCTCCGCTCCTGGGTGAAGCATTGCCTGCTGTACGGGCGCCCGCTGGCCTTCGCGCCGGGCCTGGGCTGGGCGTGGTCCATGGCGGGATGCTTTCTGGCGATCTACCTGTTGATCGCGCTGCTGTTCCCCACCGGCGTGACTCGCTGTGTGCGCACGATGGAGGAGCAGCCGGGCCGCACAGTGCTGGCCGCATTGCTCACTGTCCTGCTCAAGCCGATCGTATTCCTTCTGATCCTCGTCACGGTCATCGGCGCAGTCCTGCTACCCTTCCTCTGCTTTGCCCTGTTTATCGCCGGCCTGTTCGGCAAGGCGGTGGCTCTGGCATGGATTGGCCGCCGCGTCATCCCACAGCGCGACGCGGAGCACGCGCAGTCGCCGGTACTCGCGGTCCTGGTCGGCGGCGTGATCGTGCTGTTGCTGTACGTCATTCCGATCTTTGGTTTCATTGCCTACAAGCTGCTCAGCATCCTGGGGCTCGGTATCGTGGTGTATACCCTGTTGCTGGCACATCGCAGTTCGCGTGCGGCTGACCGGGCGTCCCCGGCGGCCGGAGCCGCCTTGCCTGCCGCCGCCGTGGCGTCTGCGGGTTCACCCGATCCCGCGGCGCCAGCGGCCGCCGAGGCGCCGCCGGCCGCGGCTCCACCGGCCGCAGCGGCGCCGCCCGCGCCTCCGATATCCATGGCCCTGGAAGACCGCGCGGGCTTCTGGCCTCGAGCGGTGGCATTGCTTCTCGACGCCATACTGGTTGGAATCCTGTGCCTATTTGTCAATATCTCGTTTCACGAGTTTGTGTTGCTGCTCGCCGCCTACGGCTCCGTCATGTGGAAGATGCGGGGCACCACCGTCGGCGGCATCGTCTGTAACCTGCGCGTGGTACGGCTGGATGGCCGTCCGATGGACTGGCCTACCGCCATCGTGCGCGCCCTGGGCTGCTTCCTGTCCGCGGCCGTGGCGGGGCTGGGCTTCATCTGGGTGGTATTCGACTCGGAGCGCCAGTCCTGGCACGACAAGATCGCAGGCACCGTCGTGGTGCGGGCGCCACGCGGCGCCGCCCTGGTCTGAGATTCCTCCCATGTGCCCGATCAGCGACAGCTTGTCCTGGTCGCGGTCGGGCGCTGGAATGGTCCCACAGTAAAACAACCGGGACATACCGATGGAAACCAAGGACCGCTTCATGCGCATCGCCTTCAT
>DATFUG010000433.1:0-23824 GCA_035261025.1 Steroidobacteraceae bacterium
AGGGCAGCGGGGCGATTCAGCGTCACATGCGCGACCGAGGCGCGCAGGTCATAGGAAACGACTGCGGATTCCGCACTCATCGCAGCACCTCAGCGTGATCCGGTGGCCGGCGGTCCGCGCAGTTCGCGCAGGCTCGGTACAAAGATGTCGGGCGTGATATCCACATCCAGCACCCCTGGCGGGCCGTAGCCGGACAGATCCGTGATCCCATGGGCCGCCAGAAGTTCGTCATCGATATAGAAGTTGCCCGTGGTCCGGCGCGCATCGGCGGTGAGGATCAGGTGCGCCGCGTCGGCCATGATGCGCGCCGAGCGGAGCGCACCTACGGCCATGAAGCTGGCGAGTGCCGCCATCGCGGCAGTGTCGATGGCGGTTCGCGGCCACAGGGCATTCACGCCCACCCGGCCACGGTACTCGCCGGCTACTCCCAGCACGAGCATGCTCATGCCGAATTTGGCCATCGTGTAGGCGACGTGCGGGGCGAACCAGCGCTCCTGCATCGCCAGCGGCGGGGAAATCGTCAGGACGTGGGGATTTGCTGCCTTGAGCAGATGGGGCATGGTCTTCTGCGTCACCAGGAAGCTGCCGCGCGCGTTGACGCCGTGCATCAGGTCAAAACGCTTGAGCGGCGTCTCCAGCAGCGCTGTCAGGCTGATGGCGCTGGCGTTATTGACGCAGATGTCGATGCCGCCGAATCGGGCCACGGTCGCCGCCACGGCGGCCTCCACCTGCTGCTCGTCGCGAATGTCGCAGCTGACGGCCAGCCCCTGGCCGCCGGCGGCCTCGACCTGCGCCGCCGCCGTGTGAATCGTGCCGGGCAGTCGGGGGTGGGGCTGGTCCGTCTTGGCGGCGATCGCCACGTTGGCGCCGTCGCGGGCCGCACGCAGCGCGATGGCCAGTCCGATGCCGCGCGATGCGCCGCTGATGAAGAGGGTCTTGCCGCGCAGATGGTTACTCATGCTTCAATCCCCGCAGATCGGCGTCTACCGGATCGCACAGGTCGCCGGCATATTAGCCTCCCGGTAGTCGCCGTGCTATGGCAAACTCTGCAGCCGCCGGGGATTTCGCGCAGCACTTCAGAGCCGGTCCTAAGGACAGTGACGCACATGGTTCCTCACAGCAGCGCCGGCAGGCGCTTGCGGCAGGCACTGGACGCTGAGCGGCCGTTGCAGGTCGTCGGCGCCATCAATGCCTATGCCGCGCGCCTGGCCGAAGCGGTGGGATTTCGCGCGCTGTATCTGTCGGGCGGCGGGGTTGCCGCCAATTCCCTCGGCGTGCCGGATCTGGGCATCAGCAATCCGGACGACGTGCTCACGGACATCCGCCGCATCACCGATGCCACCCGCGCGCCGCTCCTCGTCGATGCGGACACCGGCTGGGGCGGAGCCTTCAACATTGCGCGCACCGTGCGCACCTTCATCAAGGCCGGGGCGGCGGGACTGCATATCGAGGACCAGGTGCAGAGCAAACGCTGCGGTCACCGGCCCGGCAAGGAAATCGTGCCGCAGGAAGAAATGGTCGATCGCATCAAGGCCGCGGTGGACGCGCGCGACGACGAGGATTTCGTGATCATGGCCCGCACGGATGCGCTGGCCATCGAGGGGCTGGAGCGGGCCATCGAAAGGTCGCTGGCCTGCGTCGCGGCCGGGGCCGACATGATTTTTCCGGAAGCCGTGACGGAGCTGTCGATGTATCGGCGCTTCAAGGCCGCGGTCAAGGTGCCGATACTCGCCAACATCACCGAGTTTGGCCAGACGCCGCTCTACAGCCGCGAGGAGCTGGGCGCGGCGGGCGTGGATATCGTGCTGTACTGCTGCTCCGCATACCGCGCCATGAATGCCGCGGCACTTCGGACCTACGAAATCATCCGGCGCACCGGCAGCCAGGCCGAGGCTCTGCCACTCATGCAGACCCGGGACGAGCTATACCGTTATCTCGACTACCATGCCTACGAACAGAAACTCGATGCCCTGTTTGCGACCGGCAAGCAAAAACAGGACGTCCGCTGAATCTGCGGGAGTCGGCTGATGAGTGATCCGGTCGCGCCCAGCGCATTCAAGCCGAAGAAATCCGTCGCCCTGTCCGGCGTGGTGGCCGGCAATACGGCTCTGTGCACCGTGGGCCGCACGGGCAACGACCTGCAGTACCGCGGTTACGACATCCTCGATGTGGCGGAGACCTGCGAGTTCGAGGAGATCGCCTACCTGCTGATCCACGGCAAACTGCCCACTCTCACCGAGCTGACCGGCTACCGCGAAAAGCTGCGTGCCCTGCGCGGACTGCCGCCCGCGCTGTGCGCGGTACTGGAACTGCTGCCGGCAGCGGCTCATCCGATGGACGTGCTGCGCACGGCCGTGTCGGCCCTCGGCTGCCTGCAGCCCGAGAGCGCCGATCACAATGATGCCGGTGCCCGCGACATCTTCGACCGGTTGATTGCCAGCCTGGGCTCGGCCCTGTGCTACTGGCATCACTACAGCCGCGATGGCCGCAGGATCAATGTACAGACGGACGATGAGTCCATCGGCGGGCACTTCCTGCATCTGCTGCATCAGTCACGGCCGCGAGAGTCCTGGGTGCGGGCGATGCACACCTCGCTGATCCTGTACGCCGAGCATGAATTCAATGCCAGCACCTTTGCGGCGCGGGTCATCGCCGGCACGGGCACCGATACGTACTCGGCGCTCACCGGGGCCATCGGCGCGCTGCGCGGACCCAAACATGGCGGCGCCAATGAAGCCGCGCTGGAGATCCAGCACCGCTACCGGAATGCGGACGAGGCCGAGGCCGATATTCGCCGGCGCGTCGCCAACCGGGAAGTGGTGATCGGCTTTGGTCACCCGGTCTACACGATCGCCGATCCGCGCAATGAGGTCATCAAGCGCGTCGCGCGCGCACTCGTGGAAGAGGCCGGCGATCCGGGGGTATTTCCCATCGCCGAACGCCTGGAAGCCGTCATGGCGCAGATCAAGAACATGTTCCCGAACCTCGACTGGTACAGCGCCGTGAGCTATCACGCCATGGGCGTGCCTACGCCGATGTTCACGCCGCTATTCGTGATCGCGCGCACTACCGGCTGGGGCGCGCACATCATCGAGCAGCGCCAGGACGGCAAGATCATCCGCCCCAGCGCGCATTACACCGGTCCGGAGAATCAGAAATTCCTGCCGCTGCGGCTGCGGACCTGAGCGCATCATGAGCGGCCACGATTTCAAGTCCGCCCGCCGGCCGGATCCGGACCCGCTGCTGGTGGAGATTGCCTCGTACGCCCACGCAGCCGTCATCGACAGTGCGATTGCCTACGAGACCGCACGCTATTGCCTGATGGACAGCCTGGCCTGTGCGCTGCAGGCGCTGGACTTTCCGGCCTGCACGAGGCTCCTGGGGCCGGTCGTGCCGGGCGCAACGCTGGCGGGCGGTGCGCGCGTTCCAGGGCTCGGGTACGAGCTCGATCCCGTGCAGGCGGCCTTCAACATCGGCGCCATGGTGCGCTGGCTTGATTTCAACGACACCTGGCTGGCGGCGGAATGGGGACATCCTTCGGACAACCTGGGCGCCATTCTGGCGGTCGCCGATTACCGTGCCCGGCGTGGCGCAGCGGATGCTGCAGCCGCACCGCGGGTCCGGGACCTGCTGACCGCGATGATCAAGGCGCACGAGATCCAGGGCGTGCTGGCCCTCGAGAACAGTTTCAATCGCGTCGGTCTCGATCATGTGCTGCTCGTGCGCGTAGCCTCGACGGCAGTAGCGACGATGATGTTGGGTGGCACGCTGGAGCAGGTGATCAACGCGGTCTCCAATGCCTGGCTCGACGGGGGCGCGCTGCGCGCGTATCGCCACGCGCCGAATACCGGATCGCGCAAGAGCTGGGCCGCCGGGGATGCCACCGCGCGCGGCGTGCGCCATGCGCTGATCGCACTCAGCGGGGAGATGGGCTACCCTGCGGCGCTGTCCGCGCCGGCCTGGGGATTCCAGGACGTGCTGTTCAGGGGCCAGTCTCTGGTCGCCCCCCAGGCCTTTGGCAGCTATGTCATGGAGAATGTGCTGTTCAAGATCAGCTATCCGGCTGAATTCCATGCGCAGACCGTGGTCGAGTGCGCCCTGAAACTGCACCCGCAGGTGCGCGGCCGCCTGGATCAGATCGAGCGGGTAGTGATCGAGACACAGGAGCCGGGCATGCGCATTATCGATAAGACCGGGCCGCTCGCGAATCCAGCCGATCGCGATCATTGCATCCAGTACATGACGGCCGTGCCGCTGATCTTCGGCCGCCTGAGCGCCGCGGATTACGAGGACGGCGTGGCCGCCGACCCGCGCATTGACGCCCTGCGCGCCAGGATGAGCGTCAGCGAGAACGCGGAGTTCACGCGCGCCTATTATCAGCGCGACCAGCGCTATATCGGCAACGCGCTGCAGGTTTTTTTCCGGGATGGCGCGGCCACCGAGCGCGTGCAAATCGATTATCCGGTGGGCCATCGTCGGCGGCGCGCCGAGGGCCTGCCGCTGCTGGTGGAGAAATTCCACCACAGCGTGCGTCAGCATTACGGGGCGCCGCAGGCGCAGCGCATCGTGGACAGCTTCGCCGACCCGGCTGCGATCGATGGCTGGCGCGTCGATGAACTCATGAATATTCTGGTCAGGATTAGCTGAGTGGGAGCCTAAGGGCATGAAGATTCTGGTGGGTATCAAGCGGGTCGTCGACTACAACGTGCGGGTCCGGGTCAAACCCGATGGGAGCGGGGTGGCGCTCGATGGCGTCAAGATGAGCATCAATCCCTTTGATGAGATCGCGCTCGAGGAAGCCCTGCGCATACGCGAGCGAAATGAAGCCACGGAGGTGATCGTAGTCGCGGTTGGGCCGGAGGATGTGCAGACGCAGCTGCGCAGCGCGCTGGCCATGGGCGCGGACCGGGCCATCCTGGTGAAGTGCGACCAGGCACTCGAGCCGCAGGACGTGGCGCGCGCGCTGCTGGCCGTGATCAGGCAGGAGCAGGTCGGGCTCGCAATCCTCGGCAAGCAGGCGATCGATGATGATGCGGGCCAGACCGGGCAGATGCTGGCGGCCCTGTGGGAGCGCCCACAGGTGACCTTCGCATCGAAGCTCCAACTGCAGGGCGACACGGCGCAGGTCACGCGCGAGGTGGATTCCGGCCTCGAGACGCTGTCGATCGACCTGCCCGCGGTGATCACGACCGACCTGCGCCTCAACGAGCCGCGCTACATCAAGCTGCCGGACATCATGAAGGCCAAGAAGAAGCCGCTGGCCGTGACCGACCTGGCGGCCCTTGGCGTGACGGCCACGCCGCAATTTCGGGTGCTGAAGACCGAGCCGCCGGTGCCGCGCGCGCGTGGAATCATGGTCAAGGACGTGCCGGAGCTGGTGGCGGAACTGCGCAAGCGCGGGGTGGTGTCATGAGCCGCGTCCTGATCATCGCCGATCATGATGGCAACCAGCTGGGCTCGGGGACCTCGCGCTGTGTCACGGCCGCGGCGAAACTCGGTGCCGCGGAAGTGCACGTGGCGGTGCTGGCCGCTTCCGGTGGCGCGATCGCCGCCCAGGCCGCGGAACTGGCCGGCGTCAGCAAGGTGCTCGTCGTTGAGCGCGCCGAAAATGCACATCTGCTCGCCGCCGTGCTCGCCCCGCAGGTCGTCAAGCTCGCCGCTGGCTATGAGTATGTGCTCGCACCGGCCAACACCTTTGGCAAGGATCTGCTGCCGCGCGTGGCGGCATTGCTGGGCGTGGGGCAGGTGAGCGATCTGATGTTCGTGGAATCGGCACACCGCTTCCGCCGGCCCACCTATGCGGGCAATGCCATCGTGACGATCGAATCGCCGCCCGAGGTCAAGCTGGTGGCGACGGTCCGCACCGCCTCCTTTGCGGCGGCTGGAGGCGGCGGCAGTGCGCCTGTAGAAGGGGTGAGCACCGATGCGGTGCTGCCGACGCACACCCGCTTCGTCTCGATCAACGCGGCGAAGACTGATCGGCCCGAGCTGCAGTCCGCCTCGCGGGTGGTCTCCGGTGGCCGCGCGCTCGCCAGTTCGGACAATTTCCATCTTATCTACGCGCTGGCCGACCGGCTGGGCGCTGCGGTCGGCGCCTCGCGCGCCGCGGTGGATGCCGGCTACGTGCCGAGCGACATGCAGGTTGGGCAGACCGGAAAGATTATCGCCCCGGAGCTGTACATGGCGATCGGCATCTCGGGTGCGATCCAGCACCTCACCGGGATCAAGGATGCGCGTACAATAGTGGCGATCAACAAGGATGCCGAGGCGCCGATCTTCGAAGTGGCCGACGTGGGCCTGGTCGGTGATCTGTTCAAGATCGTGCCCGAGCTGACCGCCTTGCTGGGCAAGGGCAGTGCCTAGGGTGCGCCCGGACGCACAGGAGGTAGCAACATGATTTGTCTGCTTGCACTCATTCCCGCGACGATGCTGACCGTGGCGGGCTATGCGGTCTTCTATCTGGCGCATCGATCAGAAGGCAACCTGAAGACTTTCGGAAGGCTCCTCGGGTTCTGGGCCTTCACGCTGGCCGCGCTGCTGGTGCTGGCATGCCTGTTCCTGGCCGCGCACATGGGACGCATGCACAGCATGATGTGGATGCACGGCTGCCCGGTGCAGATGGCGCCGGGCCAGGAGTGGCCAAAGCCCTGGGGGTACCTGCCGCCCGGCAATCCGCCGCCACCGGCTGCGCCAAGCGCGCAACCCGCGCCGCCACCGCCCAAAGCCGGGCCGTAGTCGGGGCCCAGTCTTGTCGCTTTGTCACCACGATTGGCTGCGCGCCCTGGGTAGGTAGCGGTCCTGGTAGCACTTCGGGCCAAGCAGGGCCTGTGGTATCTTTGCGCGCGGGTTGGGCTGCTGCATTGACACGGTTTTCAGGGGAGCAAGAAAAATGACCCGGAGTCGACAGAGAAAACTGCGGCGTTGCGGCGCCACCCGGCCCGGCCGGGCCCTCATGAAAGCCACGCCTCTGGCGTTGGCCGTCCTGTCTTGCCTGCCAGCGGCGCACGCGGCCGACACCACCACGACCGCCGAGAACGCGGGACTGGAAGAGGTCATCGTCACGGCGACGAAGCGCAGCGAGAGCCTGCAGAACGTCGCGATCAGTGTCGATGCGATAGGCAGCGCCAAACTCGAGCAGCTGCACGTCGAGAGTTTCGAGGACTACGCCAAGTTCCTTCCGAGCGTCACCTACCAGACCTTCGGACCTGGCCTGGCCAAGATCTACATGCGTGGCATTTCGACCGGTGGCACGCCGAACCATACCGGGCCGCTCCCCAGCGTTGGCGTGTACCTGGACGAACAGCCGATCACGACCATCCAGGGCCCGCTCGATATCCATGTCTATGACATTGCGCGCGTGGAGGCGCTAGCCGGACCGCAGGGCACCCTGTACGGCGCCAGTTCCGAGGCTGGAACGTTGCGCATCATCACCAACAAGCCGGAGCTGGACAAATTCTCCTCGGGCTACGACGTGCAGGGCAACGTCGTGTCCCACGGAGATCAAGGTGGAATCGTCGAAGGGTTTATGAACGTGCCGCTGGGCGCCAATGCTGCGGTGCGCCTGGTTGGCTGGGCCGAGCACGACGCCGGCTACATCAACAACGTGCCCGGCACGCTCGACTTCCCCGCGGCCACCAGCGTGTACACCGGCGCGCCAGCGCCCCCCTGGACGCTCGACAATGCCCCCTACGTCAAGAACCACTACAACAGCGTAGACACGACGGGCGCGCGCGCCGCGCTCAGGCTTGTGTTTTCCGACAACTGGACGGTCACACCGACCGTGCAGGCGCAGAAGACGATTTCACGTGGCCTGTTCGCCTACGACGAAAGCGTGGGTGACCTGGCGGTGAAGCACTTCTCACCGGAATTCGCGGACGATCGCTGGGTGCAGGCGGCGGCCACCGTCGAGGGCAAGATCGGCAATCTGGATCTCACCTATGCCACAGGCTACCTGGCGCGCCACGACCAGACCCACTCCGATTACAGCGACTACTCGCTGGCTTACTCGGTCATCTACAGCGGGACCGGCATTGGCAACTACAACGTGGACAGCGCCGGCAATCCGATCCAGGCCGTGCAGCGCGTGCTCGGGACCGACATGTACCGGATGCAAAGCAACGAACTTCGCATCTCCTCGCCCAGGACCGATCGGTTCCGCTTCGTTGCCGGCGCCTTCGTGTCGCGTCAGACGCATGATATTCGCCAGGAATACCAGCTGTTCGGGGTCAACGGCGGCCCGGATCTTGGACCCCAGATCAGCGTCACCGGCTGGGCGCCGGATTTCTGGCTGACCAATGAGCAGCGTGTCAATCGCGACTCCGCGTTGTTCACGGAACTGACCTTCGATTTCACGCCGAATTTTTCCGGCACCCTGGGCGGCCGGCGATACTGGTACGACAATACCCTCGAGGGTTTCTTCGGCTACAGCGGGAACAACGCCTGGACCTCCCACACGGGCGAGAAAGACTGCCTGGAGAACATTGCCGCCGGCTATACGGTGCCGCCGGGGACTCTGGGCAATTTCTGCAATGACATCCACACCGGCGGCACCATACGCGGCGTGGACACAGGATTGCCGTACCACAATGGCGTCGAGACCAAGGATTCCGGCTGGACGCCAAAGCTCAACTTTTCTTTGAAGATTGATGATGCGCGCATGGTGTACGTCACCTTTGCCAAGGGTTTCCGGCCCGGCGGCATCAATCGCGTCGGTTCGCTCCCGCCGTACAAGGCTGATTACCTGAAGAGCGTAGAGTTCGGGTGGAAGACCAGCTGGATGAACAATCAATTGCGCTTCAACGGCGCGGTCTATTTCGAGAAATGGAACGACTTCCAGTTCGCCTTCCTCGGACCCAACTCCGTCACGCAGGTGGCGAACGCCGGTGATGCAAAGATCCACGGCCTGGAAACGCAGATTGACTGGGCGGTCAGCAATCGCCTCACGCTATCGAGCGGCCTGGCTTTTACCGATGCGACGCTGAGCAATGATTACTTCGGATTCTGCGGCAACGTGTTGTGCACCACGCCGCAGGCGCCAGAGGGACAGATGCTCCCGACGACGCCGAAGTTCAAGGGCAATGTCGAGGCGCGCTACACCTGGCCGATCGGGAGCTTCGAAGCCCACGCGCAGGCAGCGTACGTCTACCAGACGTACAGCTGGGAGGATCTGCGCACGGTCGAACGCGAGTTGTTGGGCAGGCAAAAACCCTTTGGTCTTGCTGATTTGAGCTTTGGCCTGTCGCGCAACAAAATGACCTACGAAGTGTTCGTCAATAATCTGTTGGATAAGCGCGAAGACCTGTACCGCTATTCCGAATGCACGGAAGGGATCTGCGGCAGCACGGCCCTGGCCAGTCTGGGTTATCCAGGCCACGTGTACACGGTGCCGGGCCAGCCGCGCACCATCGGGGTCAAGATCGGACAGAGGTTCTGAGGCGCTGTCGGTCTGGGTGGTGGGCGGCGGACAGCGCCGCGCGCCGAGCCGCTATGAGAACTCTGGTGCTTCCGGGTATCGCCCCAATACCTCTCCCAGCGCTTCCTTAAGCGGGCCCAGCCACGGTTCGTAGTGTTGCCACTGGTCCACGGCCTGGCGATAGATGGGCTGGCGGACCTGTTCTGAGCTGGGGGTGGCCACAGGCCGGTCGTTCTCGTAGAACCTCAGGCACCGCTCCTCGAAGGGCAGCCCGCAGTAATCCAGCAGGCGGCGAATTTCCATTTCCGTGTCTGCCACCATCTGCTCGTAGATGACGCGATGGACCCGGCCGGGCAGCACGGCATCGAAGTGGGCCATCAGCTCGACGTAGTCGTGATAGTAGCGGCCGATGTCCTCCAGCCGGTAGGAGAAGTGCTGGCCGCGCGCGAAGTGCTGTTTGAAGCCGGAAAAGCAGCAGCCCAGGGGGTGCCGGCGCGCGTCGATGATCTTGGCGTTGGGCAGGATCAGATGTATCAGCCCCAAATGCAGGAAGTTATTCGGCATCTTGTCGATGAAGTAGGGTGCGCCGCTCTTGCGCACGATGCGAGTATTGGCCAGATACTGCTCGCCGAGTTCACAGCAGTCGGTCGCCACGATGCGTGCCAGCCCCTCGGGGTACTCGAGCTTGCCTTCGCCGGCGACCCGCTCGCGTAGGGTCTTGGTGACCGCGTTGATCTCGGGCAGCTCCATCGTGCCCTCGACCTGGGAGTGACTCGAGAGGATCTGTTCCAGCAGTGTCGATCCGGCGCGCGGCAGGCCGACGATAAAGATCGGATCAGGTGCGGTGGCGCCGTAGCCGCTCCTGCTTGCAAAGAATTCCTGTGTGCACAGGGCCTTGGCCCGGCGCACGCTTTGCGTCATCTCCTCCGGGTCGTAGTGCACCTCGGTGCGCCGCAGGGCGTTCCCTGAGCGGTAGTGCTCGAAGGACTCGGCGTATTGACCGATGTCCTCCAGCGCCTTGCCGATCGCAAAGTGCAGGTGGAAGCGATCTTCATCGGCCAGATCCTGGCGTCGCAATTGCGCCCGCATGGCATCCAGTTCTGCCGGGGTGAAGCGAAAGGTCTTCAGATTCGCCAGGCTCCAGTAGGCCTCGCCGAGCGAGGGCTGGAGCTCAAGGCTGCGCCGGTAAGCGGCGATGCTCTCCTCGGCGGTCGCGGCCGTCTTGAGCGCATGCCCGTAGCTCATCCAGATCTTGGGCTGCTGCGGGTGTGCCGCCAGGATCTCCTTGTACACGTCGAGAGCATCGGCATAGTCGCCAATCCGGGCCAGTACGGCCGCCTTGAGATTCAGGTACCCGGGATTGCGCGGCTCGAGTGCCAGGAGGGATTCGATCTCTCCCAGGGCAGCGGCCGATTTGTGCTGTCGATGCAGCACCAGGGCATAGTTATGGCGCGCGCCGGCAAATCCGGGCGCCAGCTCGAGGCAGCGAAGCAGCAGGGTCTCGGCGTCGCGGTAGCGGCGTAGGCGCGCAGCGATCTCCGCGAGCATGCGCATCGCCGCGACCTCCTTCGGGCGCTGCCGCAGGATCTGACGCAGCTGAGTTTCGGCCTCCGGGATCCGGTTCTCGCACAGTGCGGCCGCGGCGATCAGCAGCTCCGGGTCCTGCGTGGAGGCCCGGATGCTCTGGGCGGAGGCAGCGTCCGCGCCGGCACTGTCGCCCGTGACCAGGAGTTCATCGGCGAGCGCGCGCCAGGCTTCCGCCATCTGCGGGCGCAACTGAGTCGCGCGGTGCAGGGCCTCGATTGCCTCTCCATGCCGATCCCTCAGGCTAAGGGCCAAGGCATGCTCATAGTGCGCCAGCGGCCAGCGCGGATGCGCTCCGGCCAGGGCGGACAATACCTCGACGGCGCCAGCCAATTCGCCGCCATTGCGCCGGGCGACGCCGAGCAGCAGCAGGGCAGCCGGGTGGTCCGGTGCCGCCTTGAGAATTTCCTGCGCCTGCTCCGCGGCCAGGTGGGGAGCGCTCGGCAGCAGCCGTGCGGCATGCTGGACCGCCACGTCTACTGATCCGACCGGCTCCTGTGCGCTGCTCATCGCTTAGTTGGTGTCGTCATGGGGAGTGGAACTCATGAACAACGTTACTACTGTCAGGACAGCCAAAGCAAAGGATGTGTGGTGCCCCAAGTTCCTGGAAACGAGGCCCAGTGCGCCGTGTTAGTCTTTTCGCCGTCGACCTGGTGCCCGGGTGACCCGGACTCCTTCAGCGGCAACAACATCTTATTATCGCAGGCATAATATCTACGATGACAACACTGGGTCAGTACCTGGTCGAGGCGCTCGACTCGCTCGCCGTCGGCCATGTATTTGGCATTCCGGGCGTGCACAACCTGGAGCTCTACCGCGCGCTGCCGCGCTCACGCCTCCGCCATGTCACCGGCCGCCACGAACAGGGGCTGGGCTTCATGGCCGACGGGTATGCCCGTGCCTGCGGCCGGCCAGGAGTGTGCTTCACGATCACGGGCCCCGGACTCACCAATATCGCGACCGCGATGGGGCAGGCGTACCAGGACTCGATTCCGATGCTCGTCATCTCGAGCCAGAACCGGCGCGACGAGTCCGGCGGGGGGCGCGGCTTCCTGCATGAACTGCCCGGACAGGCGACCATCGCGCGCGAGATCAGCGGGTTTGCGCAGCGCATCTCGGCTCCAGATGAACTTCCGGATGCCCTGACGCAGGCGTTCCGGATGTTTGCGGTGGCTCGCCCGCGCCCGGCTTACATCGAGATTCCGCGCGACCTACTGGCAAGCCGCGTCAAGGGTTTGGCATTGCCCGCCACGCAATCACGCGAGCCGGCCCGTGCGGCAGCGGCTGCGGCCGTCGGCGCGGCCGTAGCGGCGCTCAATGCCGCGCGGCGTCCGGTGGTTCTTGCCGGCGGCGGTGCGATCGGCGCCGCTGCCGAAGTGCACCGCATTGCCGAAGGGCTCGACGCACCGGTCGTAATGACCGTCAACGGGCGCGGCATCCTGCCTCCCGATCATCCTCTGGCAGTGCCCTACAGTCCCTCACTCGCCCCGGTGCGCGCGCTCATCGCGGCCGCGGACGTCGTACTTGCCGTCGGTACCGAGCTGGGTCCCACGGACTACGACATGTACGGATTGCGGCCGTTTCCGCCCCCCGCGCAATTGCTGCGCATCGACATCGACGAGGCCCAGACGACGTGCAACGCCGCGCCCGCGGTGGCGCTGACCGGCGATGCCCGCGCGACGCTCGAGGCGATTCTGGGCGGCGGGCTGGGCAGCGCACGCCGCCGGAGCGGTGCGAGCCGGGCTGCCGCGGCCTGCGGCAGGTCGATCGCCGCACTCACGCGGCCGATGCGCGCGCAGATCGACTTTCTGGAGGTGATTCGTGAGAACGTGCCCGGCGCACTGCTGGTGGGCGATTCGACCCAGCCGGTGTACGCGGGAAATCTCGGCTTCGCCGCCGCGACGCCTGGTTCCTGGTTCAACTCGGCAACCGGATTCGGATCACTCGGTTACGCCCTGCCCGCATCGACCGGCGCGAGCCTCGGCGCTCCCGGGCGCCCCGTGGTGTGCCTGGTCGGCGACGGCGGATTGCAGTTCACGCTCGGTGAGCTCGGCGTGCCGCGCGACGTCGAGGCCTGGGTTGCAATCGTGGTCTGGAACAATCGCAGCTACAGCGAGATCCGCACCTCGATGGTGGCGGCAGGAATTGAACCCTCCGGCGTTGAGGTGGTGCCGCCGGATTTCGCGCTGCTCGCCCGCGCTTACGGCTATGCTCATCGGCGCATCGGGAGCCTGTCGGCGCTGAGGAAAGCGTGCCGCAGCTTCGCCAAGCGGCGCCAGGTGGTGATGTTCGAGATCAAGGCGGAGGCCTTTGAGTGAGCGAGGACACTGCGATGAGGTTTTCGGCGCTCGCAGGACGGGTCGCGCCCGCAGGCATTGATCCCTGGGTGCTGCATTGGCAGGCTCGCCATGCGCACGCCGCGGGCGAAGATGTCCTGGTCCTCAGTGCAGGCGATCCGGACCTCGACACGCCTGCCCCAGTGGTGGACAAGGCGGTGGAGCGGCTGCGCGCGCGCGACACGCATTACACCGAGACGGCCGGCCGCCCGCTGCTGCGCGCGGCGATTGCACGCAGCCACGCGGCGCGCACCGGGCAGGCGGTGACGGCCGAAAATGTCATCTTTCTGGGCGGTGCGCAAAACGGCCTGTTCGTCGCCTCGCTCCTGCTCGCCGGCCCGGGCGATGAGATCATCGCCATCGATCCGATGTACGTGACCTATCCGGCGACGATCCAGGCGTCCGGCGCGACGCTGGTGCCCGCACCAGCCCCCGCGGCCGCCAACTTCCATCCCGACCTGGCCGCTCTCGAGGCGGCCGTCACGCCGCGGACGCGCGCGATCTTTCTGGCAACCCCCAACAATCCGACGGGAATCGTGCTTGGCGATCGCGAAGTCCGCCAGCTCGCAGACCTCGCCCGGCGTCGCGGACTGTGGATCGTGTCGGACGAGGTGTACGCCGGCCTCGCCGAACGCGGGCGGGTGCCAAGCCTGGGCGCGTGCCTGCCCGAGCAGGTGCTGACTGTTTCGAGCCTGTCCAAGACGCACGCCATGACCGGCTGGCGTGCCGGTTGGGTCATCGGTCCGACGGCCTTCGTGCAGGCGGCGAATGATGTCGCGGCCTGCATGCTGTACGGGCTGCCCGGTTTCGTCCAGGAGGCGGCAATCACTGCGCTCGAGATCGCGCCAGAGTCGGAGCGCGGCATGCGCGAGTACTGCCAGCGGCGCCGCAATCTCATGCATGCCGGACTTGCCGGCATCGAAGGGCTTCGGCCGTATCTGCCCGACGCCGGCATGTTCATGCTCGTCGATATCCGCGGCTTGGGGCTGAGCAGCGCGCAATTCGTGCGCGGACTTTACGATGCCGAGCGGGTCTCGGTGCTCGACGGAAGCGTTTTCGGACGCACCACCGAAGGGTTTGTGCGCCTGTGCTTTGCCATGGAGGAACACGACATCAACGAGGCCTGCGCCCGAATCCGGCGTTTCTGCGTGAAGCGCTAGGCCGCGCCGCCGGCGGATTCCGGTCGTGGCGCCCTCAGGCGCGCAAGCGCAGGCCCTGCGGGTCGTAGGGAGGATCGCGCCGGACGATTGCACTACGCACATCCCCGAAGATGTCGATCTGGAACCGCTCGCCCTCGACGGCGAGAGCGGCCGGCACGTAGCCGGCCGCGAGGCTTCGGTCGATGCAATGGCCGTAGGCGCCCGAGGTCACGTAGCCGATCGCCACGCCCTCCTTCAGGATTGATTCGTAGCCGATCACCTCGGCCTGCGCGTCTTCCACTTCCATGACCACGAAGCGCCGCTTCGGGCCGGCCTCGCGTTCGGCCACGGCTGCGGCGCGGCCGATGAAATCGGCCTTGCCGAAGTCGACGAAACGCTCCAGTCCTGCCTCTGAAGGCGTGTGATCCGGGCGGAAGTCCTTGTTGAAGGATCCATAAGCCTTCTCCAGCCGGAGCGAGGAGAGGGCGCGGCCGCCAAAATGCGCCAGTCCCAGGCTCCGTCCCACGTTCCACAGTTCGTCATAGAGCGTCGCGAAATAGTCCGGCGTGGTCCAGACCTCATAGCCGAGCTCGCCGGTGAAGCCGGCGCGCGTGAGGATGGCGGGCGCCAGACCGACGGCGGTTTCCTGTACGGCAAACAGCCGGAAGGCCGCGGGGGACAGGTCCACACTGACCAGGCGCGCCAGCAGCTCGCGCGACTTCGGTCCGGCGATCGAGAAGCCCGTCAGGGTCGAGGCGACGGAGCGCACGAACACATCCGCGGGAGGCGCGCATTGCCAGAACCAGCGCAGATGGAACTCCTCGGCGAAGCCTGAGCCCACGATCAGGAATCGGTCCTCGGCGAGGCATGCAATCGACAGGTCGCCGACCAGGCGGCCGGCCGGATTGAGGAGCGGGGCCAGCGCGAGGCGCCCGCTGCGGGGAATCCGTCCGGCGAAGACGCGATCGAGCCAGGCGCGCGCGCCACGTCCGCTGACCTCGTACTTGCCGTAGTTGCTGGTCTCATACAGGCCCACGCCGGCACGCACCGCCCGGCACTCGGCACGCACGTGGGCAAAGGCTTCGGAACGCCGATAGCTGGGCGTCTCCGCCGCTTCGACACCCGGAGGGGCAAACCACAGCGCGTGCTCAAGTCCGAAGTTCGCGCCCATCACGGCGCCGGCTTCTTTCAGCCGATCGTAGATCGGCGAGCGGCGCACGGGCCGTGCCGCGGGCAGTTCCTCATTCGGATAGGCGAGCCGGAAGCGGCGCGAATAATTCTCCGGCACCTTGATGGAGGTGTATTTTGGCGTTGCGAAGGCGCCGAAGCGCGCGACATCCATGGACAGGATGTCCTGACCGGGATCCTCGTGCGCCATCCAGCGCGACAGCACCAGGCCAATGCCGCCGCCCTGGCTGAAGCCGGCCATCACGGCGCAGGCGACCCAGAAATTCCTCAGGCCCCGGACAGGACCGACCAGCGGGTTGCCGTCGGGCGCGAACGTGAAGGGACCATTGACGGCCTTGCGGATGCCCACGCGGCCGAGCGCCGGAAAATGCTGGAAGCCAAGTTCGAAGCAGGGCGCGAGCCGCGGTACATCATCGGGCAGCAGCTGCATGGAAAAATCGTCGGGCGTGCTCAGCGGCGACCAGATCACGCCCTGGGGTTCGTAGGTGCCCATGAGCGCCCCGCCGCGCTCCTGGCGCACGTAGATCTCGCCGGCGTGGTCGGTGGTGTTGACGAATTCGCGTGGGCGGCCCACGAGTTCCGGAATATCCTCGGTGATGAGGTAGTGGTGCTCCATCGCGAGTACGGGCAGTTCGATTCCGACCATGCGTCCGATCTCGCGCGCCCACAGGCCCGCGCAATTGACGACATGCTCGGCGTGGACCGTGCCCTTGTCGGTGATCACGTCCCAGGAGCCGTCGGTCCGTTGTGACAACGACAGCACCCGCGTGTGCCGTTCGACCGACGCGCCCAGCAGTCGCGCCGCCTTGACGTAGGCGTGGGTGGTCCCCGACGGATCGCAGTGGCCACCGTCGGCGCGCCAGAGCGCACCGATGAAATGGCGCTTGTCGATCAGCGGATTGAACTGCAGCGCCTGCTCGAGCGAGATCATCTCGGTCTCCATGCCCAGATACCGGGCGCGGGAGCAGATGAGCTTCAGGCTGTCGAGTTCGCCCGGGGTCGCCGCCAGCATGAGCCCGCCGTTCGGATGCAATCCGCAGGACTGCCCGGAGAGTGCCTCGATTTCACGATACAGGTCGATCGTGTATTTCTGCAGGCGCGAGATATTGGCCTCGCCGTTAAAAGTATGCATGCCCCCGGCCGCGTGCCAGGTCGAACCGGATGTCAGTTCACTCTTTTCGAGCAGCAGCACATCGGTCCAACCGATCTTGGCCAGGTGGTAGAGCGTGCTGGCGCCGACGACTCCGCCGCCAATGATCACTGCCCTGGCGCTCGACTTCATGTAACCGGGGCTCCGGGCAACTGGGTCAACGCTGTCGCCGCCACGGCCGTAAGCCCGAACGGCGCCGCGGTGTGTGTGAGCCACTCCGAGAAATGGCGCGCTGTGGTGGAAGGGGTCAGCAGGAACACACCTGATGATAGCGCCACGAGGTTCGCCGCGACCTGCGCAATGACCGTCGCAGCTGCGCGGCCGGCCGGAAACACGCTGGGATGCAGGTCCAGTCGGCAACCGCGGGCCAGCGCCTCGCGCCACGAGGCACCCTCAAGCCACAATGCCGCCAGTGCGGAGGACAGATCCACAGTGGCGGCGAGACCGGCGCAGTCCTGCCCCCACTCGATCGCCGTAGCGCCGGGGGCAGCGGGTGGGCTCAACAGCAGCCAGCGCCCAGGCCGCACGCTGAGCGCGAGCTGGCCCGGCGCGAGGAGGCTTCGTCCCAGCGCCGGCAGTGGCCAGCCTCGTCGTGCGGCGAGGGCTTCGACGTCGGCCGCGCAATCGCGCAGGGTGGCGATCTCAACGATGTCCGCCGGGCAGCGGCTCCATCGCAGGCCTGCCGCATCGCGCGAGGCAGGGTGGGGATCAGGCACGGACACGCGCATTCTCCGGATCGATCAGGTGCGGGCTCAGGATTCCCACTTCGGTCCTCTCCCCATGGATCGGCGAGGTGGCGATGAGCCGCTGACCCGTCCGCGCGCGTCCACCCGCCAGGAGTGCCAGGCCCACCCAGCCCTCGAGTTCGACCGAAGGCGTGGAGGAGGTGATATATCCCAGGCTCCTGGATTCAGCGTCAGGGACGATGAGTTGGGCCCCGTTCCTCAAGCGCTGGCTCCGGTCGATGGGCCGGAGTCCGACGAGTTGCAGCCGCTCCGGCGATCGCAGACCGGGCCGCTGCGCCAGCATCCGGCCGACATAGTCGCCCGTGGTTTTCAGCATGCGCTGCATTCCCAGATCATCCGCGGTGGTGTTGCCGTTGAGTTCCGCCCCGGTGACATGCCCCTTCTCGATGCGCAGCGTGTTCAGGGCATCGAGTCCATAGGGTGCGATGCCGAAGGCCTTGCCGGCCGCGAGCAGCGCGGACCACACCTTCATGGCGTGGGCTGCGGGCACGGCCAGTTCAAAGGCCAGCTCACCCGAAAAGGAAATGCGGAACACGCGTCCCGCCACGCCGGCCAACGTTGCGCCGGAGGCGGCCATGAAAGGAAAAGCCGCATTGGACAGGTCCAGGCCCGACACGACAGCGGCCACCACTTCGCGCGAGCGCGGACCGGCGATGGCGAACTGGGCCCACTGATCGCTGACATCGCTGAGCAGCACATCAAGATGTGGACAGACGGCCTGCTGCTGGAACTCCATATGTTCGAGCACGACGCCGCTGTTTGCCGTGGTGGTGGTGATGAGGAAATGGTCCGACCCGAGGCGCGAAGTGGTGCCGTCATCAAGCAGCATGCCGTCTTCGCGCAACATGAGGCCGTAGCGCGCGCGGCCCGCCGGGAGCGTGGAGAAACGGTTGGCATACATGTAATCCAGGAAGCGCGCCGCGTCGGGTCCCTGCACGTCGATCTTGCCCAGGCTCGACACATCGGTGATGCCGACGGATTGGCGCACCGCGCGCGCTTCCCTGAGTACCCCCTCCCACTCCGACTCCGGCGCATACACGAGGGGACGCAGCCACAGGCCGATGGACACAAAGCGGGCGCCCGCGGCCTCGTGCCAGTCGTGCAGCGGGAGACGGCGGCGCGGCTTGAAGTGCAGTCCGGTTTCGGGTCCGGCGAGCGCTGCGAACGGCAGGGGCTGGACGTAGGGGCGCGCCTTCGGCAACCCGACTTCGGACACCGGCAGGCCGCGCGCCTGCGCCAGGACCGCGCTGCCGACCAGACCGCCGATACGCCCCTGATCAGTGGCCATGCCATGCGTGGTGTAGCGCTTCATGTGCTCGACGTGCTCATAGCCTTCACGATGCGCGAGCCGCACGTCCTCCGTGGTCACGTCGTTTTGCAGGTCCACGAAGGCTTTGCCGCGGCCGCGGACTTCCCATAACGGAACCATCGGAGTCTGGTCCGGATCCACAGGCAGATCCCCGGCGGGCAAGACCGGCCCTGTCGCCAGGCCGAGCTCTGCAGCCATCGCTGCGGCCGCCGCCGCGCCGTCGAGCGCCGCGGCGGCCAGGCCGTAGCAACCGCGCGCCGCGCCCGCTACCCGGCCGATGCGCGGATCGAGGAGCGGAGCGAAGGCGCCGATGGATTCCAGCCAGTTGTGGTGGGCTCCCAGGTGGCTCGCCAGCGCCGTCGCGGGCGAATAGCCTCCGGACATGAGGAGACTGTCGGCCTCCAGCGTTCCGACGCCACCGGCGAGGCGGGCGATCCTGACTCGCCGTACCGAGTGAACGCCCTCGACACGCTCGACCTGCGCGCCGCTGTGCACGCGGATGCCGAGGGCGCGGGCGCAATCGGCAGCCTTCGATTCCGGCCGCACGTCGATGACGCCTGCGCAATCGATGCCAGCGGCGGCGAATTCGAACACCGTCTGGTACGCCTCGTCTGAATTCACGAAACAGGCCGGGCGCTGGCCCACGGTAACCCCGTAGCGGCGCAGGTAGGCGAGCGCAGCACCGGCCAGCATCACCCCCGGAAGATCATTGCCCGGAAAGGCGATGAGCCGTTCGATCGCACCCGTGGCGAGCAGCACGCGCCGGGCGCGAATGATGTGCAGCCTCTCGCGAAGCCCACGGAAGAGGGCGGACTCCCCGGGCGTCAGCCCCTCGAGCGCCGCGTACACGCCATGGCCATAGGCGCCGACGACGCAGCTGCGCGGCAGGCAGCGCACGTTCCCGAGCCCTGCCAGAACCGTGGATTGAGTTTCCCGCCAGGCTTGCCAGCGCCGGTCGAGCAGCGTCCCACCGCCGAAGCCGGCATCCTGCTCGAGCAGCATGACCCTCGCTCCGGCCCGGCCCAGAGCGTAGGCGGCAGCGAGACCCGCGGCCCCGGCTCCGACGATGAGCACATCGGTATGATCGTGCACCGTCTCGGCGGGTGCGGCGTGATCGCTGGCGGCGGCATCAAGGCGGCCGAGGCCGGCCGCGCGGCGGATCAGCGGTTCGTAGAGACGCTCCCACGCCCACCCGGGCGCCATGAAGGTCTTGTAGTAGAAGCCCGCAGGCAGGAAGCGTGCGGCAAGATTGCCGATGGAGCGAACATCGAAGCGCAATGAAGGCCAGCGGTTCTGGCTCTCGGCGATGAGGCCTTCCTGCAACGGGAGCGTCGTAGCAGGGCGATTGGGTTCGCGTCCGCCCGGTCGGAGGACGTCGACCAGGGCGCAGGGCTCCTCGGCCCCCGCCGTGACGATGCCGCGCGGCCGGTGATACTTGAAGCTGCGCCCGACGAGCTGCACGCCATTGGCGAGGAGGGCGGAGGCCAGGGTGTCACCGCGCAGGCCGCGCAGCGCCCGCCCGTCGAAGCGGAAATCGACAGGCTCATCCGCACTCGTCCACAATCCGGCGGCGATTCGGCTCGGACCGTTCACGGCGCCCGGGTCTCCATGGGCACCGCGAGAGCCTCGTGCGGATGGCCGACGGCGTGTATCTCGTGCGTGTCGGTATGGCGGACGACTTTGAGGAGTTTGCGGCAGCCGCCGACGTGCAGCCACCATTCGAGGTGCCAGCCGCGCGGGTTCTCGCGGGTATAGGTCTGGGCGCAGAACTCCGCCAGGCTGGCGGTGGCAGCCGGAGGCGACCGCGAGGCATCGCCGCGATAGCGAAATTCGGTCTCATCGCGTACGCCACACCAGGGACATTCGATTCGCAGCACGGCGGGGTCCTGATCAGTGCGCGTAGGGGAACGGGCCGAGTCCGCGCTCGTCCACGGTGCGTCCCGCCTCAAAGCGTTCCAGGTCCAGATGAGCCGCCAGCGGGTGCGGATCACCGCGCGCAATCAGGTGGGCCGTGGTCATGCCGCCGGCGGGGATCGCCTTGAATCCGCCGTAGCACCAGCCGCAGTTGATGATCAGGCCCGTAAGGGGCGTGCGCGAGATGATCGGCGAGCCGTCCATGCTCATGTCCATGACGCCGCCCCACTGGCGCAGGACCCTCAGGCGCGCCAGGCCGGGCATCAACGTCAGGCCCGCAGCCGCCACGTCTTCGGCCATCGGCAGGGTGCCGCGCTGGCCGTAGCTGTTGTAGCCGTCGATGCCGCCGCCAAAGACGAGCCCGCCCTTGTCCGACTGGCTGACGTAGAAATGACCGGCGCCGTAGGTCAGCACGACGTTGAGCACCGGTTTGACCGGCTCGCTCACGAAGGCCTGCAGTACGTGGGTCTCGATCGGCAAGCGGAATCCGGCCATGGCGGCCAGCTGCGAGGAATGCCCCGCCACCGCGAGGCACACGCGATCGGCCGCGACGAAACCGCGCGTGGTTTCCACGCCGCGTGCCACGAGCCCCTCGCGCCGGATCCCGGTGACCTCGCAATGCTCAATGATATCCACGCCGGCGGCGGAGGCCGCGCGCGCATAGCCCCAGGCCACGGCGTCGTGACGCACGGTACCGCCGCGTGGCTGCAAAAAACCACCCAGCACGGGGTAGCGGCCATTGTCGAGATCGACCAGCGGAACCAGGGTCTTGACCTCTTTGCGGTCGAGCGCCAGTGCGTCCACCGACAGCAGCCGCATGCCATTGGCGCGGCGCGTAAACAGGTCACGCTGCGATTCGGTGTGGAACAGGTTCAACGTGCCGCGCTGGCTGACCATGGCATTGAAGTTCAGAGTGCGCTCAAGCCCTTCCCACAGCTGCAGGGAGTAATCGTAGAAACGCACATTTTCCGGCCGGAAGTAGTTGGAGCGGATGATCGTCGTGTTGCGCCCGACGTTGCCCAGGCCAATCGGGCCCTTCTCGATGACGGCCACGTCGCGGATCCCGAATTCGGTGGCGAGGTAGTAGGCGGTCGCCAGCCCCTGGCCGCCGGCTCCGACAATAACCACCTGGTAGCGCGGACGCGGGCTCGCCTTGTGCCACGCGCGCGACCAGCCACGATGGCCAAGGAGCCCTTCCCGGAACAGTCGCGCGGCGGAATACCGACCGCTCGCTGCGCGCTGCGCATTCGTATGAATAAGGCGATCGCCTGTACGCTGTCGCCGCATTTGAGCATGCCCCATAAGGCTTGACAAGTACGCAGCGGACTCGCGGTGGGCTTGACGCGCGCGGCAACAACCGACAACTTGTGCGGATGGGCCCGCGGGAGGCGCCGCTTGTCGAAGCTGCTGAAGTCCGTAATCGTGGTTGCACTGCTGGTGCTCGGCGGACTGACTGCCTCGCACGCGACGGTCGTCGTGTCCTCGAAACTCTCGAGTGAATCCGTAATGATCGGGCAGATGATCCGGCTGCTGCTCAATGCGGCCGGGATCAGCACCCTGGACCGGACCGCGCTCGGCGCCACGCCGGTGGTCCGCAAGGCGCTGATCGCAGGTGAGATCGACCTTTACACGGAGTACACCGGCAACGCGGGCTTTTTTTTCAACCGTACTTCCGATCCGGCCTGGAAGGACCTGCGCCAGGGGTACGAGCTGGGTTCGCGCCTCGACTACGAGGCCAATCATATCGTCTGGCTGACACCCGCGAACGCCAGCAACGCCTGGGCGCTTGCAGTGCGCAAGGATGTGGCCAGGATCAACCACCTGCGTACGATGAGTGATTTTGCCCGCTGGGTCAGTGGCGGTGGCAAGGTGGTGCTCGCCTGTTCGGCCGAGTTCGCGAACGCAGGGACGCTGCGCTCACTGGAGAAAACCTACGGCTTCAGGATGCGTTCCGAACAGCTGATCGTGCTGGCCGGTGGCGAGACCTCGGCGACCATTGGTGCAGCGGCCGCGCGGACCAACGGCACCAACACGGCGATGGTGTATGGCACCGATGGCGGCATCGTGGCGGCGGACCTGCAGGTGCTGGACGATGACCGGCATGACCAGCCCGTCTACGCGCCCGTGCCGACCATACGCGAGGCCGTGCTCAAGGCCAATCCGCGCATCGCCCAGATTGTTGCGCCGCTGATGGCAGGCCTCGACAGCGCGACCTTGCAGGCGCTGAACGCGCGGGTCCAGGTCAACGGTGAATCCGCCGCGGCGGTCGCCGAGGACTACCTGCGTTCACGCAGGCTCCTGCGGTGAGCCAGCGGCGATCCCCTACGCTCGATCCGCTGGGCACTCTGCTCAGTGCGATCGGAGTTGCCGCACTGGTTTTCCTGCCGTTCGTGCTGATCAAGGCCAACCGGATCGTTCCGGGCGAGGCGCGCACGCTGCTGGAGTTTCTATCGGTGGGGCCGCTGCTCGCCTTCGATCTGATGCTGGCATTGGCAGCGGGCACGGCCCTGTTCGTGGCCAATGCCAGGTGGCGCCTCGCATTTGCGCTCCTCGGAGTGATCGCCGTGACGATGGCCGTTGCCGCGGCCGGCAATGCCCTGACCCCGCCTGGCAACACCGTCGTTCGCGTCGCACCCGGTGCGGGCTTCTGGGTGCTGCTGATTGCGCTGGGACTCATGACCACGGATGCGATCACGCGGCTGCGCCCGGGGCCCGCGATGCGCGTACTCCTGCTCGCGCTGTTTGCGGCCGCGGCGGGCCTCGCCTTCGCCAGCGGCGCCTTTGACCATCTCTCGATCATGCGCGAGTACGCGGTGAACGCGGATCGCTTCGCACGCGAGGCCCGCCAGCACGTGCTGCTGGCGTTCGGATCGCTTGCCGCGGCCGTGGTCGTAGCACTTCCCGTCGGCATACTCTGCCACCGGATTCCGCGGATCCGCGCCGGGGTGATCGGCACGCTCAATCTGATCCAGACCATTCCGTCGATCGCGCTGTTCGGCATCCTGATGGCACCGCTCGGTGCGCTGGCGGCGGCCTTTCCCTGGGC
>DATFUG010000434.1:0-3359 GCA_035261025.1 Steroidobacteraceae bacterium
GTCTGCGAGGACTACATCCGCCGGCGTGCCGTGCGGCACCTGGAGAAGGGCCGCGTGGTCATCTTCGCTGCCGGCACCGGCAATCCCTTCTTCACGACCGACACCGCGGCCTCGCTCCGCGCCATCGAGATCGAGGCGCAGCTGCTGCTCAAGGCCACGAAGGTCAATGGCATTTACTCGGCCGACCCGGTGAACAATGCCGCCGCACAGCACTATCCGCGCCTGACCTTCGATCGGGTGCTCACCGAGCGGCTGAATGTGATGGATGCGACCGCCATCGTCATGTGCCGCGATCACCGGCTGCCGCTGCGTGTGTTCAATCTCAATAGCGACGGAGATCTGCTGCGCATTGCGCGCGGCGAAGACGTGGGTACGCTCGTGACCAATGAGTGAGGCGCGCGTACCACCAATCACGCGCAAGGGAGCCGTATGCTTGAGGATCTGAAAAAGGACGCCAGCGCCCGCATGCAGAAATGCGTGCAGGTGTTCCAGGCCGATCTGAAAAAACTCCGTACCGGGCGCGCGCACCCGAGTCTGGTGGAACACCTGAAGGTCGATTATTACGGCGCCGACGTGCCCCTGCAGCAGGTCGCGAACATCAGTATCGAAGACGCGCGGACCCTGGTGATCTCGCCGTGGGAAAAGACCATGGTGGGACCGATTGAGAAGGCCATTCACAAGTCCGAGCTGGGACTCACGCCGATGACGGCCGGCACGGTGATCCGCGTGCCGCTCCCGCCCCTGACGGAGGAGCGGCGGCGGGACATCGGCAAGGTGGTGCGGCAGGACGCAGAGAATGCGCGCGTCAGCATCCGCAATGTACGCCGCGATGTGCTGACGGATATCAAGGAACTGCTCAAGGAGAAGGAAATCTCCCAGGACGACGAGCGCAAGGGGCAGGACGACATCCAGAAGCTGACCGACCGGTTCATCGGCGAAGTCGATCAGCAACTGGCGGCGAAGGAGAAAGAGATCCTGCAGGTTTGATGTGAGCAAGCGGCCAGAAGCTTCGAGGTCACTGCCGCGTCACGTTGCCATCGTCATGGACGGCAACGGCCGCTGGGCCGAAGGGCAGGGTCGGGAGCGCGGCGCGGGCCACAGTTCCGGAATCAGCCCCGTGCGCATGGTCATCGAGGAGAGCGTCCGCCACGGCATCGATGCGCTGACCCTGTTCGCCTTCAGCAGCGAGAATTGGTCGCGGCCGGATGCCGAAGTGGCGATGCTCATGAACCTGTTCTGCGACTCGCTCGACGCCGAGCTGCCCTCGCTCCAGGCCAACGGCGTGCGTCTGCGCTTCATCGGGGAGCTGGAGGCGCTCGAGTGGCGATTGCGCGAACGCATCGCCCTGGCGGGCGCGGCGACCGCGGGCAACCGGCGCCTGCAGCTGCAGGTCGCGCTCAGCTACGGCGGGCGCCAGGATATTTTGGCCGCCGCCCGCCGACTCGCAGCGCGCTGCGAGCGGGGGGAGCTCAGCAGCAGCGCCTTGAGCGAGGCGGTCTTTGCGGACGGCCTGGCACTGGCGGGCCTGCCCGACCCGGACCTGTTCATTCGAACCGGCGGGGAGCAGCGCATCAGCAATTTTCTGCTCTGGAACCTGGCTTATGCCGAGCTGTACTTCACCGATACGCTGTGGCCGGATTTCTCGGTGGCGGACTTCGAGTTGGCCCTGCAGCACTATGCGGGGCGCCAGCGGCGCTTCGGCAAGACCGGTGCGCAGGTCGCGCTCTAACCATGGGCGAGCGAATCCTCACGGCTGTGGTCTTAGGGGGCGTGGTGATCGCGGTCCTGCTGCTGGCACCGGCGGCGGCCGCGCGCGTGCTGTTTGGCCTGTTCATCGCGGCCGGGGCCTGGGAGTGGTCCACTTTCCTGGGCGCGGAACCGCGGGCCGCGCGGTTGGGATTTGTGCTGGCCGTCGCGCTCCTGGCCACGACGCTGCGGGTGGTGCTGGCCGGACGTGCCGAATTTGCCGCCCTGATGCAACTGAGCGCGCTGTGCTGGGGGCTGTCCTTCTTCTGGCTGCTGTTTGCGCCGGAACGCGTGAGCGGCTGGTCGGCGGGCTTGGGCGGCCTGGTCGCGCTGGTCCCCACCTGGGTGGCGCTGACACGGATGGTGGAACTGTGGCCGCGCGGCGCGCAGTGGGCGCTGTTCGTGCTGGTGCTGGCCTTTGCCGCCGACACCGGCGCGTTCTTTGCCGGACGTGCCTTTGGACGGGTAAAGCTGGCGCCGCGGGTGTCGCCGGGCAAGACCTGGGAGGGCGTCTTCGGCGGCATGGCGCTGGCGGCGGTGGTCGGCGTGCTCGGGGCCCGCTGGTTCGACCTGCCCGCGCAGAGTTTCCTGCCACTGTGCCTGCTGAGTGCGGCATTTTCCGTGGTCGGCGACCTGACCGAGAGCATGTTCAAGCGCGCCGCGGGGCTCAAGGACAGCGGCCGATTGTTTCCAGGCCACGGCGGGGTGCTCGATCGCATCGACAGCGTACTGGGCGCCACCCCGATCCTGTGCGTCGGCTTGCTGTGGCTGGGGGTCGGCGCGTGATCGGCGTCGCGATTCTGGGCGCCACCGGCAGCGTCGGCCGCAATACTCTGGACGTGCTGGAGCGGCACCCCGGCGAATATCGCGTCGTCTCGCTCGCGGCGCGGAGCGATGCGCGCCGGCTGGCCGAGCTGTGCCTGCGCCACCGTCCCGACGTCGCGGTACTTGAACAGAGCGAGGCCGCCGGGGAACTGGAACGGCGATTGCGTGAAGCGGGGTCCGCCACGCGCGTCGGCACGGGCGCTGCGGCGATCGCGGAGCTGGCGCGCGACAGCGCGGCCGGCGTGGTGATGGCCGCGATCAGTGGTGCTGCGGGTCTGCGCTCGACGCTGGCGGCGGCGAACGCGGGCAAGCGATTGCTGCTCGCCAACAAGGAGTCGGCCGTGATGGCCGGTCCCTTGCTGGTGACCGCCGTGCGCGAGGGCCAGGCCACGCTCGTGCCGATCGACAGCGAGCACAATGCGATCTTCCAGTGCCTGCCGCCGGGAGCACGGATCGGGGAGCGACCGGCAGGGGTGCGGCGACTGCTGCTGACCGCCTCGGGCGGGCCGTTTCTTGACTGGAGCGCGGCGGCCATGGCGCGGGCAACCCCGGAGCAGGCCTGCGCCCATCCACGCTGGAGCATGGGACGCAAGATCTCCGTTGATTCGGCGACCCTGATGAACAAGGGGCTCGAACTCATCGAGGCTACGGTGCTCTTTGGCATGGAGCCGCGCGATATCGCCGTGGTCGTGCATCCGCAGAGCCTGGTGCACTCGCTGGTCGAATATGTGGACGGCTCAACGCTCGCGCAATTGGGCTCCCCGGACATGCGCACCCCCATCGCCCAG
>DATFUG010000435.1:0-12346 GCA_035261025.1 Steroidobacteraceae bacterium
TTCGCGCAGTCGATCAATCCCTATCGCGGCTGCGAGCACGGCTGCGTCTATTGCTACGCCCGTCCCAGCCACGCCTACGTCGATCTGTCGCCGGGCATCGATTTCGAGACGAAGCTGTTCTACAAGGCCGACGCCGCGCGCCTGCTGCGCGCAGAGCTCGCACGCAAAGGGTACCGCTGCCAACCCATCATGCTGGGTGCCAATACCGATCCCTACCAGCCGGTCGAGAAACGCCTGCGCGTCACGCGCGGGATTCTCGAAGTGCTGGCGCAGGCCCGTCATCCGGTCATGGTCATCACCAAGGGCACGCTCATCCTGCGTGACCTCGATCTGCTGCAGGAACTGGCGCGCCAGAACCTGGCGCGCGTGACCGTCAGCCTCACGACGCTCGATCCGGAGCTCAAGCGCACGCTGGAGCCGCGCGCCGCCTCGGCGCAGGGGCGCCTGCGAGTCATCAGCGCCCTGGCCCAGGCTCGGGTGCCGGTCGGCGTCCTCACGGCCCCGATGATTCCGGCCATTAACGACGCTGAGCTCGAGCGACTGCTCGAATCCGCCGCGCAGGCGGGTGCGACGAACGCGGGGTACGTCCTGCTGCGACTGCCCCATGAAGTGAAGCAGCTGTTTCGGGACTGGCTGGAGCAGCATCACCCGCTCCGGGCGGCGCATGTCATGTCGCTGATCCAGCAGGCCCGCGGCGGGCGCGACAATGATCCGCGCTTCGGTGCGCGCATGCGCGGGGAGGGGCCGTGGGCGGCCATGCTGCGCGAACGCTTCCGGCTGGCCTGCAGACGCCTCCGCCTGAACAGCGTGCGCGCCGCCGAGCTCGACACCAAGGCTTTTCGTCCGCCCGGCGGCAGCGGACAGCTCGAATTCCAGCTGCAGGAATAATTCAGCACTTAAGCAATCGGCGGCGGCGCGGGTTAAGCTCCCAAGGATATGGAAACGGGGACTCCGCGGGTGGCGCTGGTCGCCGGCGCCAGCGGTATGGTGGGCGTGGCCCTGGTGCGTGCACTCATTGCGGGCGGCGAATATGCGCGCGTGGTGGCCTTGACGCGACGGCCGCTGCCGATGGAGGCGCCGCGGCTGGCCAATCGCATCATCCGCTTCGAGGCGATGGAAGAGCAGTTGCGCGCACTGTCCTGTGACGATGCCTTCAGCTGCCTGGGCACGACGCGGCGCGATGCCGGTTCGGCCCAGGCGTTTCGCGCCGTCGATCACGACCTGGTGCTGCGCTTTGCGCGCTGCGCGCAGGTCCTGGGCGCGAAGACGATGATTGCGGTTTCCTCGGTCGGTGCCGCACCGGAATCGGGGAACCTCTATCTGAGGGTGAAAGGCGAGACCGAAGTGGCGCTCGAAGCGCTGCACTTCCGCTCCCTTCATCTCATGCAGCCTTCGCTCCTGCTCGGCGCGCGTTCCCAGTGGCGGACGGCCGAAGCACTGGGGCGGTTCGTGGCGCCGCTCCTCAATCCGCTGCTGCTCGGCCGCTCCGCCCGCTGGCGGGCGATCGGCGCGGGCACGGTGGCTGCCGCCATGCGGGCCGCCGCCCTGAGCGGGCGCCCGGGAACGTACCGCCTCACCTGGCGGGCAATGCAGTCGCTGGCCGAGACCGGGAAGATGCCGCTGCGACTGTGACCGGCGTCCCATCCGGAGTGCGCCGCTCCCGTCAATTGTGATCTGGCACGCATTGGTGGTGGCCTGACTTTCGTTAAATTGGCTCAGGTTTTTCAGGCCCTTGCCACCTCATGCCGATTTTCTCAGGTGTTCGTACACGGTCGATGACCTGGCGTTTGACGCTGGCCATGGCGTCACTGGCCGCCCTGTTGCTGCTTGCCGGCGCAATGAGCGCGGTCAGCGCGCTGCGCGCCGCCAGCGAACGGCAGTCGGCCGAGGTCGCCGGCGAAGTGAGCCGCACCTTTGCGCGCGAGTTGCGCGTGCGGCTCGGCGTCGCTGAATCCATCGTCCAGCTGCTGACCAGCGATGACGCAGGATTCGGGGGCGCCGACCTGCGCCAGCGCATCCTGCATTCCGAGGTCTTTCGCGGCGTCGTGCTCACCACGCCGGTGAGCGATTCAGGGCCTGTCGCGCTCAACCATGCCGAGAAGATGGCCCTCCGGGCCGGGCAATCGCTGCTGCGGTCTGCGCCACGCCGCGGCGCGGCAGTGCCGGTGTATCTGTTGCGGCCGGTGCGCGTGGGCACCATCGCGGCGATCGCCTTCTTCGAGCTCTCCCCGGACTGGCTGTGGCAGGGCCTGGGCGATACGCCGCGCAAGCCGTCTTCCGTCGCGGTCCTCGACGGCGCCGGCGTGCTGCTGGGCGTGCGCGGCGAGCTGCCGGCGGAATTGCTGTCCATGTTCGCGCGCGAATACCTGTCCTCCACCCCACCGGGACAGGACGGGAGTGCGCGATCCTGGAGCGTCGGCCGGCAGGAATGGCGCGGCGCGGTGAGCTCAGTGCTGCCAGTCGAGGCGCACCTGATGGCGAATCGCTGGACCGTGGTGGCTTTCGGCCCCACGGTGGACACCTCCGAGGCCTGGACGCAGGCGAGCGAGACGCTGCCGCTGCTGGCCCTGTTCGCGACCGCGCTGATCGCGCTGCTTTGCTGGTGGTTCCGCTCGCGCTGGGAACGCGTGCTCGAAGATCTGGGGACTTCGTTCCAGGGACTGTCGCGAGGTGAGTACCGGCGCGTCGTCGTCGAGCAGTCGCGGGATGCGCCGCGCGCGACCGCCCTCGGCTTCAATCAGACCATAGCCGTGCTGGAAGACCGGATGCGGGCCATGACCAGCCTCAACGAAATTGACCGGATGCTGCTGGAGTCTTCCGAACTCGAGTCCTGCCTGGATCGCCTCCTCGACCGGGTCTGCAGCATCGCCCATTGCGACGCCTCGATGCTCGCACTGCTCGACCCCGACGCCTCGGACTACGGCCGCGCCTACCTCGCCGCCGGTGGCGCGCACGCACCCGTCAGCCGCATCACGCTGGACGCGTTGCTGCTCTCGCAGCTGGTCCAGGAGCGCTCCGGCCTGACCGTGATGCGCCTCGAGCCGCAACGCCACAGCGTGCTCCTGCCCATGCAGGAGTACGGCGCCGAGTTCTTCTGGGTCTGGCCGGTGCTGTCGCAGGAAACGCTGGTGGCTGTGCTGGCGGTGGGCTACAAGGTCGCGCCCCAGGTGGACGCCGAGGTGGCCGGCTACGGCACCGAATGCGCTGCGCGGATCGGCGTGGCGCTTTCGAACAGTGCGCGCGGCGAGCAACTGTACCGGCAGGCGCATTTCGATCCGCTGACGGCGCTGCCCAACCGCCTGCTGTTCCGCGACCGCCTGTCCCAGGAACTGGTCAGCGCCGCGGAAGGCCTGCAGCGCGGCGCGCTGCTGTACATCGATCTCGATCATTTCAAGAAGGTCAACGACACCGTGGGGCACAGCGCGGGCGACCAGATGCTGCAGATCGTCGCGCAGCGGCTGCGCGCCTGCGTCAAGGAAGGCGATACGGTGGCGCGCCTCGGGGGAGACGAGTTCACGATGATCCTGCGTGGTGTCGCCACGGCCGATGGCGCGCAGCGCGTCGCCGCGCGCATCATCGAGGCGCTGCAGGAGGCGGTCAACATCGGCGGGCGCGACCACTACGTGCGCGCCAGCATCGGCATCACGATCTTTCCGGACGACGGGACTGAGCTGGACGAACTGATGCGCAATGCGGACCTGGCGATGTATCGCGCCAAGGAAGACGGCCGCTCACGCGCGGTGTTCTACGATCGCGCCATGCAGCGCATGCCGGCCATCGCTGCAGAGAGCGGGCTGTATCGCGCACTCCAGCGGCGCGAATTTGCACTCTATTACCAGCCGCAGTACTCGCTCACCAACGGCTCGCTGGTGGGCCTCGAGGCGCTGCTGCGCTGGCAGCCGCCCCGCGAGGCAATGCGCTATCCGGGTGAATTCGTGCCCGCCGCCGAGCAGAGCGGACTGATCGTGGACATCGGCGCCTGGGTACTCGAGGCCGCCTGCGCGCAGCTGGCCGAGTGGCAGGCCGCGGGCATCGCGCCGCCGCGCCTGGCTCTGAACGTGTCCGTGCACCAGCTGCGCCAATCCGACTTTCCGAAGCTCGTGCGCGGCGCCCTGGAGCGCGCCGGTATCGCGCCGGAAATGCTGGAGATCGAGCTGACGGAGTCCGTGTTTGCCGATGAGGAAGGGCGCGCCGCGCTGCGCCGCCTCGCCTCGCTCGGCGTGCGCCTGTCGCTCGATGACTTTGGCACGGGGTATTCCTCGCTGGGTTACCTGCGGGTGCACCCGGTGCATGCGATCAAGATCGATCGCTCCTTCATCGAGGAGGTGGCGCACAACGTCACCGCGGCGACCCTGGCCGAAACCATGATCACGATGGCGCACGCGCTCGGCAAGGAAGTGGTCGCCGAGGGCGTGGAAACCATGGAACAGCTGGAATTCCTGCGGCAACGCGGCTGCGACTATGCGCAGGGTTTCTTCTTCGCGCGGCCCGCCGCTCTGGCCGACATCACCGCGCTCCTGCGCGGGCGTCACACCGCAGCCATCCCCGAGCTGCGCGTCGCGGTCTGATTTGACAGAATTGTGACCTGATTCAACCGTCTGCCGCAGATGTGATCGGAATCTCCTTCGCGGCACTTGACCCGCTGCGTCACCATGCCAAACTGCGTCACGCTTCAGTGTCACGCAAACCTGTTGTAAGACAGGGACGCAAAGCCTCCGGTCCCTTAAGGCAATGAGGGATAGCGGGGTTGCCACCGAAGGCGGAAGCCGCCGGCCCAACAGCACTTCCCGCCCTGGTGTCATCCCCGTTAAACCACCGTAGGCCTGGGAGTCGCAGCAGCGCAGCGGGGTCGTTGAGAAATGCAGCAGGCCACAGGTTCGATCGGCAGCTCGGTTGCCGCCGGAAATGCGATGCCACCCGCCGCCGTTTCGTACGTCATCAACCTTTGCGCCTCGACCACGCCGGTTGGGCTTGAACAGCCGAACGATCCCGCGCTGAAGCAATTCAGGTTCTTCGTCTCACGGCGCCGCGAGGACGGACGCGAGCGCTTCCGCCTGCACATGGGCTATTTCCCCAGCCAGGAGGCGGCCGAGCAGATGCTCGCGGCGGTTCGCGATGTGTATCCGGCCGCCTGGGCCGGAGTGGCGCCAGGGCAGAAGCTGCGCGCCCAGGCCGCCGGCCGGCCGGTTGCGCCACCGGCCCTGGCCGTGCCCAATGTGCCCACGGTGGCGCTGGTCGCCGATTCAATCACGGCGCCTGCAATTCCGACCAGGCCGGTCGCTCCCTTGAAGCTGATGGCGGTGCCCGAATTGCCGCGCGCCGCACCCGTTGCGCCGAACGACGGCGCCGCTGCGGCGCGTTCCCTCAAAAACGTGCGTGCCGCGATCGACTCGCTGAATGATGTGCCGTCGCAGTCGGCCCCGCCCGCCGCCGCTCCGGCACTTGAAGACAAGGCCGTGCTGCGCCTGCTCGAATCTGCGCGCCCTGCGCCTGCATCCCGGGTCGCGCCCCGCGCCCCGCACACGCCCAGTGCGCTGCCTACGCCGAGAGCGCCGCCAACGCCTCTTGCACTGCCCACGGGCAGTGCACCGCCTATGGCCCGCGCACCGGTCATGCGCAGTGCGCCGCTGACTCCCGCTGCACGGCTGGCGGCGCCCACCGAGCTGGTCGCCTACGCCGTGCAGCTGCGATGGTCGGTGCAGGCGATCGACTTGAGCCTGGTGCCGCAGCTGGCCATCTTCGCCGCCTACACACTCTATGGCGTGGAGGGCAACCGGGACGGCCGTCGCTGGTACGGCCTGCGCCTGGGATTCTTTACCGATGCCGTTTCGGCCAAGCAGGTGGCCCACTACGTGCGCTCGGAGTTCAATGCCGTTTCCATCGTTCCGGTCACGGCGCGCGAGCGCGAGCGCGCGACGGCCTCTACGGCAAAACCACTCCCCGCCCTCACGCCCGCCAAGGCCAGGGGTCCGGAGCTGAGTTTCATCGACGATGCGCGTGCGGATTCGGCCACCACCGGCATCCGTCCGGTGCTGGCATCCAGTGCACCCGTCACGCCGCTGGACAATGTGGACAAGTCGGCGGCCATGAAGGCGGCCATGGCCAAGGCCGCCGGCCTGCCCACGCCGTCCTCGCCGGGCCCGAAGCCGGCGCGCAGCGGCGCAGGCAAGCGCCCGAAGCTCCGTGCCGCCCACGGTGCCAAGCCCGTGAGCAAGCGCGTGCGGCAATCCGGCCCGCCCCTGTCGCTGGAAGAGACCCTGGAAATACTGGGCGCGGGCGAGCTGCAGATGGACAGCGGCCGCGGCGTGCTGATGAACGACGCCTCGCGGCGTGATCGCAAGCATGCACCAAAAACCAGTTCGCGCTTTGGACGGCTGATCTCCCGCCTGGCGGACCGCCTCGGCGAGGATCGCAGCGGCTGAGGGGCCCCGGCGCGGCTCAGTGCTTGCTGAACAGGCGCTCGAGTTCGGCGCGCGCCTTATCCACTTCGGCCGTGTTGGGCGCCACCCAGGCCTCGGGACGTGGGCGGTAGAAGTCGCAGAAGTTGGCGTGCTCCTTGTCGCTCACTTCCTCGGCCGTCGGCTCGCGGCAGTGCTTCGCCACCTGCGTGTCGTATTCGACGCACATGCGGCAGACGTGCAGCTCGGCACGGCAGCGCGCGCATTCATCGCGGCGCGAGAGCGGTAGCGTAAGTGCCGCCAGGTCGGCGCCACATTTCCAGCACTGCAGTGAATGGACCATCGTCACCTCAATCGGCGCGCTCGCGGAGGAACGGCGCCAGTGCCGCCCCAGTATGCGAGCGGCGGTGGTGTGCGGCAATCTGCGCCGGGGAGCCTGCGGCAACGATCCGACCGCCGCGCGTGCCGGCTTCGGGCCCCAGATCGATGATCCAGTCGGCCTGCGCCATCAGATCGAGATTGTGCTCGACCATCACGACTGAGTTGCCGGCGTCGACCAGCCGCTGCAGCACCACGGCGAGGCGTTCCACGTCCGCCATGTGCAATCCGACGGTCGGCTCGTCGAGCACATACAGGGTGTGCGCCGCGCTCGCCCGGCCGGGCTTCACCGCCGCGAGCCGCGCCAGCTCGGTCACGAGCTTGATGCGCTGCGCCTCGCCGCCCGAAAGCGTCGGGCTCGGCTGGCCCAGCGTCAGGTAGCCCAGTCCCACATCGCGCAGCAGGGAAAGCGGGCGCCGCACGCGCGCGTGGGCCGCAAAGAACTCGAGTGCCTCCTCGACATTCATCGCCAGCACCTCGGCCGCCGAGCGGGCGCGCCAATGCACTTCGAGCGTCTGCGCATCGAAGCGGCGCCCGCCGCAGCGATCGCACAACACCTTGACGTCGGGCAGGAAACTCATTTCGATCGTGCGCTGTCCCTGGCCTTCGCAATCGGTGCAGCGCCCGCCGGCGGTATTGAAGGAAAAGCGGCTCGCGCTGTAGCCGCGGATCCGCGCCTCATCGCTCCCCGCGTAGATGCGGCGGATGTCGTCCCAGAAACCGACATAGGTCGCGGGACAGGAGCGCGGCGTGCGCCCGATCGGCGTCTGATCGACTTCCAGCACACGGCTTAAGGGTTGCGCTCCACGGAGCCGCCGCAGGCCGGTCAGGGGATCGCCGCCCGCCAGGAACCTGCGCAGGTTGGTGTACAGCACATCGCGCGCCAGCGTCGACTTGCCGGAACCGGAGACGCCCGTCACGACCACCAGCCGGCCGAGCGGGATGCGCACGTCGAGCCCATCGAGGTTGTGCAGCGTCACGCCGTCCAGCCACAGCGATGCCGTGCTGGCCGTCACCGGCCGGCGCGGCTGGCGCGGATGACGGAGCGGTGTCGACAGCAACCGGCCGGTCAGCGAGCGCGGGTTCGCGCACAGCTCCGCGGCGCTGCCCGCAGCGATGACCCGTCCGCCGCGCACGCCGGCGCCGGGACCCAGGTCGATGATGTGATCGGCGTGACGGATCGTCTCCTCATCGTGCTCGACGACGACCAGGGTGTTGCCGCTGCCGGTCAGCGCATCGAGCGCCCGGAGCAGCACCCGGTTATCGCGGGCGTGCAGGCCGATGGTCGGCTCATCGAGGACGTAGCATACGCCCTGCAGGTTCGAGCCCAGTTGTGCCGCCAGGCGGATGCGCTGCGCCTCGCCGCCCGACAGGGTGGGCGCCGCACGGTCCAGCGTCAGGTATCCGAGTCCAACCTGCGCGAGGAACTGCAGCCGGCTGCCGATCTGCTCGAGCGCATCGCGCGCAATGGTCGCGCCACGCTTGTCGAAGCGCAGGCGCTGCCGGAACTTCTGCAGTTCATCCACCGTCAGTGCCGTAAGCTCGCTGATCGAGCGGCCCCCGAGCCGCAGATGGAGCGCGGTGGGATTGAGGCGCTGGCCATGGCAGGCGGAGCAGGGGGTGCCCGATGCGGTCCCATCGAGCCACTGCGATTCCTCCCCGGTCTCCTCTGCCGCGAAATCCTTGAGCTCGAGCCCGGTGCCGTGGCAGCTGGGGCACCAGCCCTGCGCCGAGTTGAACGACAGCAGGCGCGGATCGGGCTCGGCAAAGCCGCGGCCACTGTTCGGACACGCGCGCCTGCTGGAGAGCACCTGCACGCGGCCCCTGGCCCCCAGTACATGGGCGACGCCGTTGCCCGCCTCCAAAGCGGCAGCGAGCGCGGCACGCAGCTCCGGTTCGCTCCGCGCATTGACCGTGAGTTCCGCGATGGGCAGCTCGATGTTGTGTTCGACGAAGCGCTTGAGCGGCGGAAACGGATCGGTAGGTACCAGCGCACCATCGACGCGCAGCTCGCGCGCGCCGCGCGCGGCGGCCCAGCGTGCCAGGTCGGTATAGATGCCCTTTCGTTGCGCGATCAGCGGTGCCAGCAGCTGGATGCGCCGCCCGCGATGCTCCCTCGCGAGGCGCGAGGCGATCAGCGCCTCGCTCTGGGGCGCGATCGCCGTCTGGCAGTCGGGGCAGTGCTGCACGCCGAGACGCACATACAGCAGTCGCAGGAAATGGTAGATCTCCGTCAGCGTCGCCACGGTGCTCTTGAGGCCCCCGCGGCTGGCGCGCTGCTCGATCGCCACGGTGGGCGGGAGGCCCGTCAGGGTGTCGATGTCCGGGCGCGCCGCGGGCTGTACGAATTGCCGCGCGAAGGCGTTGAGCGACTCCAGGAAGCGCCGCTGCCCCTCGTGAAACAGGATGTCGAAGGCGAGCGTCGATTTTCCCGAGCCCGACACGCCGGTGACGACCGTGAAGCGTTCGCGCGGCACATCGACGTCGATATTGCGCAGGTTGTGTTCGCGGGCGCCACGCACGCTGATCTGCGCCGCAGGGCGCGGCGCACGGGATGTGCTCTCAGCCACCGCGCGCAGCAGCGTCGTCGCCGTGGGGCTCCGGAGCGATTCCTGGTAGGCGCGCAGCGCCTCGCCCGTGCGTGAATCCCTCGCCGCCATGATCTGCGCGGGCGTGCCGCAGGCGACGATGTGCCCGCCCGCTTCGCCCCCTTCAGGCCCCAGGTCGATGATCCAGTCCGCCGCACCGATCACGTCGAGGTTGTGCTCGATTACCAGCAGCGAGTGGCCGCCGGCCAGCAGGAGCCCAAAGGCGCGCAGGAGACGTGCGACATCCTCGAAGTGCAATCCGGTGGTGGGTTCATCGAACAGCAGGAGCTTGCCTGCGCCACCACCACGCCCCTTGCGGGCGGCATCGGCCAGGTGTCCGGCGAGTTTCAGCCGCTGCGCCTCGCCACCCGACAGAGTCGGCACCGGCTGGCCCAGACGCAGGTAATCCAGACCGACATCCGCGAGCGGCTGGAGCCGCGCACAGACTTTGGGGGAGTGCGCAAAGAACGCCAGCGCCTCCGTCACCGTGAAATCGAGCACGGCGGCGATATCGGCGCGGCGGCCGTCCGCGCCACTGATGCGCACCTGGAGGGTCTGGGCACGATAGCGCTTGCCGTCGCATTCGCCGCAACGCAGGTACACATCGGAGAGAAACTGCATCTCGACGTGCTCGAAGCCGTTGCCGCCGCAGGCCGGGCAGCGACCGGTGCCGCCGTTGAAACTGAAGGTGCCGGCGCTGTAGCGGCGCAGCCGCGCGTCCGGCGTGGCGGCGAACAGCGCGCGGATCTCATCGAAGGCGCCGACGTGGCTCACCGGGTTTGAGCGCGTGGTGCGCCCGATCGGCGCCTGGTCGACCAGCACCGCGGAATCAATCAGCTGTGCGCCGCCGAGGCTCTGGTGCGCTAGCGGCATCGCACCGCCCTTGCCCTGGGCCTGCTGCAGGGCCGGGTACAGGACTTCCTGCACCAGCGTCGATTTGCCCGAGCCCGACACACCGGTCAGGCACACGAGCCGGCGCAGCGGAATGCGCACGTCGATCCCTTTGAGGTTATGCGCGCTGACGCCCGTGAGCTCGATGGCTTCGCTCCCCGATGCGCCCTTGGCCGTGCCCGCCCGGAGCGCCGGCAGGCGTTTGCGCCCGGCCAGCCAGGCGCCCGTGAGCGAGGCGGGGTCACAGGCCACCTCGGCGGGCGTGGCAAAACTGACGATCTGTCCGCCGTGCTCGCCGGCGCCTGGACCCAGATCGAGCAGCCGGTCGGCGGCGAGCATGATCTGCGGGTCGTGCTCGACGACCAGGAGCGAGTTGCCCGCGTCGCGGAGGCGGCGCATCACGGCGATGACGCGACCCATGTCACGCGGGTGCAATCCGATCGAGGGCTCATCGAGGACGAACAGCGTGTTGACGAGCGAAGTGCCGAGCGCGGTGGTCAGGTTGATGCGCTGGACTTCGCCGCCCGAGAGGGTGCGCGACTGGCGATCGAGCGTGAGGTAGCCCAGGCCCACCTCATCGAGAAAGCGCAGGCGCGTGCGCAACTCGCTCAGGACGAGGTCCGCGGCCTCATCGAGGGGTGCCGGAAGCTGCAGGTCCGCGATGAATCCCCGGCATCGCGTGACCGGCAGGCACACCAGCTCGTGGATGTTGAGTCCGGGCGCGCTGCCCGAGACGCCCAGCCGCCACAGCAGCGCGTCGGGCTTGAGCCGCGCGCCGTGACAGGCGCCGCACTCGGTGTAGCTGCGGTACTTCGAGAGCAGCACGCGGATGTGCATCTTGTAGGCGCGGGTCTCCAGCCAGGCGAAGAAACGGCGCGTGCCGTACCAGGTTTTCTTCGTCCAGGGGCCTTCGCCCTCGATGACCCAATCGCGCGCTTCCTGCGGGAGCTCCCGCCACGGTACATCGAGTGCGATGCCGCGACGCCGGGCGTGCCGCTCGAGATCGTCCTGGCATTCCTTGAAAGAGGGCGTCTGCCAGGGCCGAATGGCGCCCTGCTTGAGCGTCTTGCCGGTGTCGGGAATGACCAGCGCGTAATCGATGCCGATCACGCGCCCGAAGCCGCGGCAGGTTTCGCAGGCACCGACCGGTGAGTTGAAGGAGAAGGTGGAGGGCAGGGCATCCTGGTAGTGCAGGTCGCAATCGGCGCAGTGCAGATCGCTGGAATAGCGCCACACCTGCCCGGCCTCTTCCGCGTGCACGCTGAGCCGCCCATGGCCGGCGCGCAGCGCGGTCTCCAGCGCTTCGGGCAGCCGCCCGCCGCCACCGTCGCTGGCACGCAGGCGATCCTGCACCACCTCGAGCCGGCCCGGCACCTCGCTGTGGATGCGCGAATAACCCTGGCGATCCAGCTCCGCGCGCACTTCCGCCACGCTCATGCGCTCGGGCACAGTCACCGGAAAGCAGATCACGAGGCGCGGGTCACCCGCCGCCGCGGCGCGTGCCTGGACACTCTCGCCGATGCTCGCGGGCTGGTCGCGCCGCACGGGCTGGCCACAGCGCCGGCAATGCAGTATCGCCGCGCGCGCATACAGTAGCTTCAGGTGATCGTTGATCTCGGTCATCGTCCCGACCGTCGAGCGTGAAGTGCGCACGGGGTTGACCTGATCGATCGCAATCGCCGGCGGTATGCCCTCGATGCTGGTGGCCTTGGGCTTGTCCATCCGGTCGAGGAACTGGCGTGCGTAGGGCGAGAAAGTCTCGACGTACCTGCGCTGGCCTTCGGCATACAGCGTGTCGAAGACCAGGGAGGATTTTCCCGAACCGGAGACGCCGGTGACCACGATCAGCTCGCCGTGCGGCAGCTCGAGATCGAGGTTCTTCAGATTATTCTGGCAGGCGCCACGGACGATGATCGCCTCGGTGGCGCGTGTGCTCATGGCAGACATTTTACGACGATTCAACCGGGTAGAATGGCGCCATTATCCGCCCACGGAATGTCATGCCGACCGAGAAACGCCCCATCGCCCTGGTCACTGCGCGGGCCGCGCGCGATCTGGATGTCGACCTCGCACCGCTCCTTGCCGCCCTGG
>DATFUG010000436.1:0-4365 GCA_035261025.1 Steroidobacteraceae bacterium
GAAATCCTGGAGGCGCTGGGCTGGCCCGGCACCGAGCCGCTGGGGAGCCCGGAACTGCAGCAGCGCGACCGCTTGCGCGAGCTGCTGGGCGAATTCGACCGGCTCGGTGAAGACGGGGAGCCGCTGCGCGCCTACGAGGCGTTTGAGCTGCTGGACGGGCTGGCCCGCCGGACGGCCTTTGAGCCGGAGAGCGCAGACGTGCCGGTCACCCTGACCGCGTCTCTGGACGACCCGCTGGTGAGCTATGAGGGCATCTGGGTGGCGGGCCTGGCCTCCGACACCTGGCCTGCGCCCCCCCGTCCCGACCCCTTCCTGCCGATTCCCGCTCAACGCGAGCTGGGCTACCCGCCCGCAAGCCCGCAGGGGCAGCTGCTGGCCGCACAAAGGGCAATGGCCGCCTGGGAGCGATGCGCCGCTCAGGTGATCTACAGCTGGCCGGAGTTTGACGGTGAGGTGCCGCTGGAACCCAGCCACCTGCTCGTGCCGGCGCCAGCGCCGCGGTCCGGAACGGAGGAGCGGCTGCGCACGCCGCTGTGCCCCGATCGGCTGGTGCAGGCCGTGCAGCGTTCCGCGCGACGCGAGGCGCGGCCGGCTGAACTGCCCATCGCCTGGCCCCGCGCTCGACACTTGCCGAGGGGCACCCGGACTGTGGAGCTGCAGTCCCTGTGTCCGTTCCGCGCGCTCGCCGAACTGCGGCTTGCCGCCGATCCGGTGGTGGACCCTGTTCCGGGACTTGACCGGCGCGAGCGCGGCCAGATCCTGCACCACGCACTCGAGCTGGTCTGGGGCCAGTTTGAGGGATCACGCGCGCTCAAGGCCCGCTCGCGCGAGCCCAAAGTCCTGCATCGGCTGGTGCGGGCGGCCGTGGCGCGAGCCCTGGAAACGCGCCTGTCAAGGCGAGTCCTGCCGCTCGCGGCCGCGCTGGTGGAGAACGAGCAACGACGCCTCGAAGGGTTGATCCTGGACCTGCTGGACCAGGATCTGGCGCGGGCCGACGTGGCGGACTTCACGGTCAGCCAGCTCGAACAGTCACGGGAGGCCGAGCTGGGCGGGATGCCCATCCGCGTACGGATGGATCGCGTCGATCGCCTGGACGACGGGCGCCTCATCATCCTGGACTACAAAAGCGGTCGGGCACAGCCTTTCAAGCCGCTGGATGAACGCCCGCGACAGGCACAGCTGCTCGCCTACGCGACGCTCGCGCCCGCGCCGCTGGCCGGAATTGCCGCCGTGTACCTGCGTGCCGGAGAGGTCCTCTGGCGCGGCGCCGCGGCAGATCCCGCCCTGCTGCCCGATCTGGGTAAGACGAGAGCCGCAACGGCGCCCTGGCCTGAACTGCTCCTGCACTGGCGCAAGGTCATCGACACTCTGGCGGGGGAATTTGCAGCTGGCGTGGCCACCGTGCAGCCACGGCCCGGCGCCTGCCGGGACTGCCACCTGCCGGGCCTGTGCCGCATTGCCGCGGAGAAACAGCCGCCGCCGGAATCTGAATCCGAGGGAGCGCCGGACGATGCCGACTGATCCGGCTGTGCTGACGGCGCAGGAAGCGCTGCAGGCCGATGCGGCGGCGCGCGCCGCGGCGCTCGACCCCAGTCGCTCCTTCCTGTTGCAGGCGCCAGCGGGTTCGGGCAAGACCACGGTGCTGAGCTGCCGCCTGCTGGGGCTGCTCGCCCATGTCGATGCGCCGGAGGAAATCCTCGCCATCACCTTCACGCGCAAGGCGGCCTCGGAGATGCGCGCTCGCGTTCTGAACGCACTGCAGGCGGCGCGCCAGGGCGCGGGCGAGCGCGAATTCGAGGCGCCGCTTGCGGCGGCCGCACTGCGCCGGGACCACGAGCGCGACTGGCGATTGCTGGAAACGCCGGCGCGCCTGCGCGTGATGACGATCGATGCCTACTGCCAGACACTCGCGGCGCAGCTGCCGATCGCCTCGCGCAGCGGACTGCGGCTCGAGATCGCCGAGCCTGCCGGGGCGCTGTACGCCGCGGCGGCGCGGCGCGTGCTCGAACGGGCCCTCGCCGATGCGGACCTGGTGGCACCGGTGCAGCTGTTGTTTGGGCGGCTGGATAATGACTGGTCGCGCTTCGAGGATCTGCTGGTCCTGATGCTGCAGCAGCGGGCCCACTGGTTGCCACGCGTGCTGGCGAACGAGGGACCGGAACTCGGGGCCCGCGTTGCCGCGAGCCTGCGCGTGCTGATTGCCGAGCAGCTGAGCCGGGCTCTCGATGCCCTGCCGGCGCAGCCACTGCGGCAAGGCGAGCAGCTCGCCGCGCAAGCCGCGCGCAATCTGCTCACCGCGGCCACGGGTCACGCCGATGCGCTCGGAGCCGGCGCACGGAGCTGGCTCGAGTCCGCTCAACCGACATTGCGTGCCGCGCCTGAGGACCTGCCGCGCTGGCAGTTCATGGCCCGGCTCGCGGTCACCGGCGAAGGCGAATGGCGCCGCCGCTGGACGCGCAAAGAAGGCTTCGATCCTGAGCAGGGCGCGGACAAGCGGGCGCTCGCGGCATGGGTCGCCGAGCTCGCCCGATTGGATTCCGCCCGGGCCCTCATCAATGGGCTGCTGCTGCTGCCTGATGCCTTCGTGAATGCCGGCGACGCCGCGGCGCTCGCCGCGCTGTCATTGCTGCTGCGTCACGCGGCGGCCGAGCTGCAGCTGGAATTTGCGGCCCAGGGACGGGTCGATTTCGCCGCCGTCGCCGCGGCCGCGCGCGCGGCGCTGACGGAGGAGGGTGAGCCCACGGATCTGGCGCTGCGATGCGGCAGTGCCATCCGCCATATCCTGATCGATGAGTTCCAGGACACTTCTCTCGACCAGTTCGAGCTGCTGCAGGCGCTGACGGCCGGCTGGGAGCCGCAGGATGGGCGCACGCTGTTCGCGGTCGGGGACCCCATGCAGTCGATCTACCAGTTTCGCGAAGCCGAGGTGGGGCTATTCCTGCGTGCGCGCGCCTCGGGTGTAGGCGCGGTGCGGCTCGAATCACTCCAGCTGCGGAAGAATTTTCGCTCCGCGCCGCAGCTCATCGACTGGGTCAACACCCACTGCGGTGCGCTGTTTCCGCAGCGTGATGACGCACGCCTGGCGGCGATCCGCTACCTGCCGGCCGTCGCAGCACGCACGGACCTGGAAGGGGCGGTGAGCGTGCATCCGCTGGGTTCGCCCGCCGCGGAAGCGGAGGCGGCGCGAATTGTCGAGCTGGTGCGCTCGCGCCGGGCGCGGGAGCCGGGGCTCAGGCTGGCGATACTGGTGAATGCGCGCCAGCAGGCGGCACCGATCGCCGCCGCGCTCCTGGCGGCCGGAATTCCCGTCCGCGGCCTGAAGCTCGAGCCGTTGCGTGAACGCTCGGTGGTGCGTGACCTGTGTGCGCTGGCGCGCGCGCTGCAGCACCCCGGCGATCGCAGCGCCTGGCTGGCGGTGCTGCACGCCCCGTATTGCGGCCTGACGTTGGCGGAACTGCAGACGCTGTGTGAAGACCAGAGCGCGACACTGTGGGAGCTTGCCCACGATCCTTCGCGGGTGGCACTGCTCCCGATGGATGCGCAGCGCCGGGTGGAGCGCTTGTGCCTGGCCCTTACACCGGCGCTGTCGGGGCCGGAGCGCGCCTTGCCGCTGTGGCAGCGCCTCGATCGGGCCTGGCTGCGCCTGGGCGGCCCGGCCGCTTGCGCGGAAGAACGCGAACTGCTCGATGCTCGGGAATTCCTCCGTGCGCTGGCCGCCGAGCCACGCGCCGAGGAATTGTCTGGTGATGTCTTCGATGAATTTGCCGCCGCGCTGTACGCCGCGCCGGCAACCGCTGAGCGCGCAGTCGAAATCCTCACCATGCACGGCGCCAAGGGGCTCGAGTGGGACATCGTGATCGTGCCCGGCATCGGATTGAGCCAGCGCTTCGATACCGAACCGCTCCTGCACTGGCTGGAATTGCCGGGCACGGGCGCCGGGCCTGAGCTGCTCCTGGCGCCGATCAGCGCCACGGGCGCTGCGCCGTCCCGCACGCTGGCCGGTTACATCCGCCACCTGCGCCGCGAACGCTCGCGCCTGGAGCGCGTGCGATTGCTGTATGTGGCCGCGACCCGCGCGCGACGCGAACTGCACTGGTTTGGCGCCGCGCCGGTCAACAGTGCCGGTGAGCTCGCACCGCGCCCCGGCACGACGTTGGCGCTGCTGTGGCCGAGTGTCGGCCCTGAGTTCCAGGCAGCGCGCGCCGCGGCCAGCGCCGAAGGGCCAGAGGAGCCGAGCACCTTGCCGTCACCGAGCTGGCGCCTCACGGCCGACTGGGAGCCGCGCGATCTGCCCCCACCGACGCCAGCCACGCGCCTGGAGCACTCGCTGCGCGAGGACAGCACCGAGCCGGAATATTCCTGGGT
>DATFUG010000437.1:0-3875 GCA_035261025.1 Steroidobacteraceae bacterium
TCCGTAGGGAAAAAAGTGGCCGTCCCGGGCGGCTATGCGCTGAGCCACTCCTCGTTCATTTATCTGATTGACCAGAGCGGGGCCCTGCGCGCCCTGATGCCATTTGGACACAATGCCGACGATTTCGTGCATGATGTGCGGCTCTTGCTAAAGAAGTAGGCCCTTGCTTACCACTACCGCAGCACACACAAGTTATGAGGTACCTTCGCCGGGTGGGATTATCGCTCGTCGCCATCGGGCTGGGTGCCCTGGCCTGGGCCGCGTTTACCCCCATCCGGACCCCTTCGCGGGACGTGCTGTTCGAGATTCCGAAGGGAACCTGGGCTCGTCGCATGGCGGGAAATAAAGTAGAGATACTCCCCTCCAGGATCCATCTGACTCTTGGCCTGCAGGATATCCTCGTCCTGCGGAATCTGGACGATGTCCCGCAGATATTCGGTCCCACCCTGATGATGCCGGGCCAGAGCTTCCGCCTCCCGTTTGCCGTGGCCTCCGATTATCAGTTTGCCTGTACGGCACACGCCAGTGGACAGATGACGATCATCGTTGACCCGAAGCCCGATTCCGCCTGGGCTAGACTGCGGTGGCGGCTGCGGGAACTCCTGGGAGCGATGGGGTGGTGATGAAACGGTCAGCGATTTCGATCTTCAGGAAGGTGGCTCCTTCTGTCACCGTCATCGCACTGCTGATCGCACTCTGGTGGCTGGTGGTCGATCTGACGCGGAGCGCGATTTTTCCCACACCTTGGCAGGTCGTGCAGGGCACGCTGGAACTGATCCGGGACGGCACCCTGTGGGAACACATCGGCGCATCACTGATGCGCGTCGGCACGGGATTCGGCCTGGCTGTCCTTTTTGCGGTGCCGCTGGGCCTGTGGATGGGATGGGTCAAGGGTGCGTTTTCGACTTTCAACCCTATCTTCCAGATCCTGCGACCCATTTCCCCGATCGCCTGGATTCCGATTGCCATCCTCTGGTTCGGCGTCGGCAACGCATCGCCGATATTTCTCATCTTTATCTCATCCGTATTCCCGATGGTGGTGCAGACCACCGCCGGCGTGCACACCATCGAGCGGCGCTATCTGCGGGCGGCGGAGAATTTTGGCGTATCCCGTTACACCCTGTTTCGCCAGGTCATCATCCCCGCCGTGCTGCCGCAGATCATCGTGGGCATGCGCATCGGCCTGGGCGTGGCCTGGCTCGTGGTGGTCGCAGCCGAAATGATTGCACTGCGCTCCGGACTTGGGTATCTGATCATTGACTCACGCAATGCCGGTAACCGCTACGATCTGGTCATCAGCGGCATGGTGATCATCGGGTTGATCGGCCTGTCGCTTGACGGCACCATGCGGCTGCTGGAAGGGCTCAAGATCGTCAGGTGGCGTTATGCCCGCTAAAATTGCCGTTAAGGGGCTGAAAAAAGGCTTCCTCACGGATCAAGGATCGCTGCAGGTCGTCAACGACGTCAGCTTTGACGTCGCCGACGGCGAGTTCGTCGCCTTCGTCGGCCCCTCGGGCTGCGGCAAGACGACCCTGATGAATGTCATCGCCGGCTTCGATCGGCCGGACGAAGGCACCGTGAAAGTCGATGGCGCGTCCCGGATTGGACCCAGCGCCAAGGGCATTCTCATCTCACAGCACGGATCGGTCTTCCCGTGGCTGACGGTGCAGCAGAATCTGATGTTCGGACTCAATGGCCACGCCCCCAGCAACAAGGAGCAACTGGCGGACCACTATGCCGACCTGGTTGGCTTGAAAGGCTTCGAGCTGAGCTATCCGCACGAGCTGTCGGGCGGCATGCTCAAACGGGCAGAACTGGCCCGTGCGCTGGTGGTGAAGCCGGAAATTCTCTACATGGATGAACCGTTCTCCGCGCTGGATGCCTTGCTGAGCTTTCGCATGCGCAAGGAATTGCTGCGGATTCTGGCGGAAGAGCGCCATACCGTCGTGCTGATCACCCACGATGTGGAAGAAGCGATCCACCTGGCGGACCGCATCTTCGTGCTGTCAGCGCGCCCGGCGAAAATCCAGGCGACCTATGAGGTTCCATTCGAGCACCCGCGCAAGCTCTCGAGCCCCGAGGCCCAGCAACTCAAGGACCGAATCCTGCGCGAGCTGGGTGCCTAGCTCGCGATTGCCCCGGGTGGCCCCATGATTCGGCGCGCATCGTTCGCATTCATTGCCGCTGTCGCGACCGTCGCGCTCATACTTGCGATCAACACCCTGCGACACGGTTCGCAACAGATCGCGGTGCGTCCCTTGACGGCGGTTCCTGTCGATAGCGGGGCCGTGTCGGCGCGGCTCGCCGGGGCGATTCGATTTCGCACCATATCGTTTGAGAACCCTTCGGCGGAAACTCTGGCCCAGCTGCTCGAATTTCGCGCTTACCTCGAACGTACGTTCCCTCACCTTCACGCGGTCCTGCAGCGCGAGATCGTGAACGGCTACAGCCTCCTCTATACCTGGACGGGCAAGGATCCAGCGGCGAAGCCGATCCTGCTGATGGCCCATCAGGATGTCGTCCCGGTGGCGCCCGGAACGGAAAGGGACTGGCACGCCGGTCCATTCTCCGGCGATATCCGCGATGGGTTCATATGGGGTCGCGGCAGCTGGGATGACAAGGGCAACGTGATGGCCATCCTCGAGGCGGTCGAGTCGCTGGTCGCCCGTGGCTTTAAGCCGCGGCGCACGATCTATCTGGCGTTCGGCCACGACGAGGAGAACGGTGGCGCGGAAGGTGCCAGCAAGATTGCCCGGCTGCTGGCCGAGCGTGGCGTGCACTGTGAGTTTGCCCTGGACGAGGGGCTGCTCATTGCGGAAGGAATACTGCCGGGACTCAAGCCGCCAACGGCCCTGATTGGCATCGCGGAAAAGGGCTCGGTCACGCTTCGCCTGACGGCGTACGCCACCCCTGGCCACTCCTCGATGCCACCGGCGCGCTCTGCCATTGGAGCGCTCTCGACCGCCATCGAGCGCATTCAGGCCGCGCCCATGCCGGCGGCGATTGCCGGCGTCACGGCGCAGATGTTTGACGCCATTGCGCCTGAACTCACGGGCTTCAAGCGGGTCGCCATGGCGAACCTGTGGCTGTTCGGGCCCATCGTGCGCCGGCAACTGGAAGCGAGCCCGTCCACGAACGCCCTGATTCGCACCACCACGGCGGTCACGGAGATACGGGGCGGCGACAAGGACAACGCGCTGCCGGGCCAGGCGGAGGCCCTGATCAATTTCCGGTTGCTGCCGGGTGACAGCGCAGCAACGGTGATCGCTCACGTGCGCCGCGTGGTGCAGGACGAACAGATCCGGATCGCGCCCGCCTATCCGGCCGACGAGCCTTCGCGGGTGTCCTCGGTCACCTCAGCCGCGTACCGGGTGATTGATCGCACCATACGCGAGGTGCTTCCGGGGACCCTGGTCGTGCCGGGGCTGATGCTGGCGGCCACGGATTCCCGTCACATGACGGCCGTTGCCGATGACATCTACCGGTTTTCACCCGTCCGCGCCCGGAGCGAAGATCTGGCGCGTTTTCACGGCACCGATGAGCGCATGTCCGTCGCCAACTATGCCGAACTCATCCGTTTCTACGGCGTGTTGATTCAGAACGCCGCCGGACCCGATTGACACGTCACGGGGTGGCGTTGCCGACTCTCCGTAACAAAGGCGCTTACGAGGCACAAAGGGTGCGCGATGACATTCGCTCCCGTACCCGTCAGGGGCTCGGTGGTACCTGCTGTACAGGCGGGGATTTCTTGAACATCTTCACCTCCGCCGATCCGGCAATGAGCAGCCTATTGCCCAATTGGGCGCCGGTCTTCTCGTTCTCCACCCATATAGCGCTGTGATCGGCGGACAGTTCGCCCTTTACGACGTAGGTTT
>DATFUG010000438.1:0-2506 GCA_035261025.1 Steroidobacteraceae bacterium
GCCCGGATGCTAGAATGCGGGGGCGTCCCAAGCTGACAGGCCCGCGGGAACGCTCTTCGACGCCGAAAAATAAGGAGAACAGCACATGGCCAAAGGCCAATCCCTTCAGGACCCTTTCCTGAACGCCCTGCGCAAGGAACACATTCCGGTTTCCATCTATCTGGTCAATGGCATCAAGCTGCAGGGTCAGATCGATTCCTTTGACCAATTCGTGGTGCTGCTGAAGAACACCGTCAGCCAGATGGTGTACAAGCACGCGATTTCCACCGTGGTCCCTGCGCGCGCCGTGCAATTGCCGAGCGCCGATGGCCTGGAGAGCGCCCCAGAGTAATGCGCGCTCGCGTTCTGCGGCATGTTTGAACGACCGCGCAGCGGGGAGCGCGCGGTGCTCGTGCGCTTAGGCCTCGGCGAGCCCCTGCGGGCGGCCGATCTGGAGGAGTTCCAGCGGCTGGCGCGTTCGGCCGGCGCCACGCCCGTCGCTACCGTGACGGGCCGGCGCGAGCGGCCCGATTCCCGGTATTTCGTAGGCAGCGGCAAGGCCGAGGAGATCGGTGCCGTGGCCGCCGCCGAGTCGGCCGACGTCATTCTCATCGATCATCCGCTCTCACCCAGCCAGGAGCGCAATCTCGAAAAACTCACGGGACGGCGCGTGCTCGACCGCAATGGGCTGATCCTCGACATTTTCGCGCAGCGCGCGCGCAGTTTCGAAGGCAAGCTTCAGGTGGAGCTGGCGCAACTCAAGCATCTGTCGACGCGGCTGGTGCGCGGGTGGACCCACCTTGAGCGGCAGAAGGGCGGCATCGGGCTGCGCGGTCCGGGCGAGACGCAGCTCGAGACCGATCGCCGGCTGCTCGCCACGCGGGTGCGCTCGCTGACGCGCAAACTCGCCCGGCTCCGCCAGCAACGCGACACGGGCCGCAGCGCGCGCGCCGAGATCCCGGTGCCGGGCGTGGCGCTGGTGGGCTATACCAATGCTGGCAAATCCACGCTGTTCCGTGCGCTCACTGGTGCAGACGCCTACGTCGCGGACCAGTTGTTCGCCACACTCGACCCCACGGTTCGCAAACTCACGCTGCCGGGCGGTGCCGGCATCGTCGTGGCCGACACCGTTGGCTTCATTCGCGAACTGCCGCACGAGCTGGTGGCGGCGTTTCAGTCGACACTGCAGGAGGCGCGCAGCGCACAGCTGCTCGTGCACCTGATCGACGCGGCGGATGCGCGCCGCGATGAATACGCGGACCAGGTCAATGCGGTGCTCGCGGAGATCGGCGCCGGGGGCTTGCCCCAGCTGCTGGTCTACAACAAGATCGATCGGCTGGATCTCGAACCCCGCATCGAACGCGACGCCGCAGGTGCGGTGCGCCAGGTCTGGATCAGCGCGGCGCAGTCCCGCGGCATCGAACTGCTCAAGGAGGCGATTACCGAACGCCTGGAGTTGCGCGCGCAGCGCGGCTGGCTGCGCCTGCCGGCAGCGGCCGGTGCGCTGCGCGCCCGCCTGTTTGCCGGCGGGGCGGTGCGGGAAGAGCGCACCGAAAAGGACGGTGCGATGCGCCTGCTGATCGAATTGCCCCCGCTGGCCATGGCGGCGATTGCGCGCAAACCCGGTGTCAAGCTCACGCTGCTGGCGGCCGGGCTGCCTTGTGCCCACGCTTAGGCCTACCTAGAATCCAGCGGCCCGGCGGCGGGCACGCCGCGCAGCAGGGCACCCACAGAGCAAGTATGGCCGGGAACCAGAACAGTGACGATCAGGGAAACGCGCCGCGCCGCGGCGGCGGGCCTGCGTCCGCCACGCTCGGCGGCCGGTTGCGCCGCTGGCGCCAGCGCTGGTCAGCGAAACCGCGCGACCGTGGTCCATTTTATGCCGCCGCCGCGGGCATGGCGCTGGCACTGTGGCTGGCGAGCGGTTTCTACCAGGTCAACGACGGTGAACGCGGAGTGCTGCAGCGCTTCGGTGCCTACGCCGGGTTGCGCGGGAGCGGCCCAGGCTGGCACCTGCCCTGGCCGATCGAGACGGTCACCAACGTCAACCTCGATCGCATCAACAGCGCCGATTTCCAGTCGCACATGCTCACCGCCGACGCGGTCCTGCTCAATGTCACGGCCAGCATCCACTACCAGTACATCGACGCGCGCGCCGCGCTGTTTGCGGTGCGCGACAGCGATGCCGTCGTGCGCTCGCTGGGCGAGGCGGCGGCGCGCGAGCTCATCGGCCGGCGGCGCGTCACCGAGCTGCTCGGTGGTGCCGCGCGCGCGCCGCTGGCGAATGCCATCCGCGCCTCGCTCCAGGAGCCGCTGGACAGGATGGCTGCGGGCGTGCGCGTGCTGGCGGTGGAGCTCACCGATGTGCAGGTTCCCGAGGCCGTGCTGCCGGCGCAGCGCGACCTGGTGCAGGCCGGCGAAGAGCGGGACAAGGTGGCGCGCGAGGCGCAGGGGTACGCCGCCGAGCTCCTGCCGGCGGCGCAGGCCATGGCCCAGCGCCAGCGCCTGGATGCTCAGAGCTACAAGC
>DATFUG010000439.1:0-13420 GCA_035261025.1 Steroidobacteraceae bacterium
GGGCTTCTGCAGCGGCTGGATCGTCATGCGGAACAGCTCGAAGCGTCCTTCCTCGAGCGCGGCATTGATGCGCGCCGCCCACTGCATTTCGCGGCGGCGGCGCATGAGTTCGATGTCATTCTCGGCGAAACTGTGCACGCGGTTGCGACCCTGCTCCTTGGCCGCCTGGCAGGCGCTGTCGGCCGCGGAGATGATCGAGGCCACGTCCTCGTTGTCGGCGGTGATCGGCACCACACCGATGCTGGCGCCCAGCCGGAACACGCGTTCCTCCCAGGTGAAGCGGAAATTACGCACCGTCTCGCGGAGCGTCTCGGCCATGCGCATCGCCTCGTCGAGCGAACAGCTCTCCAGCAGGATGCCAAATTCATCCCCGCCAAGGCGCGAGAGCGTGTCGCGCCAGCGCACCTTTGATTTCAGCAGCGCGCCGACCTGGCCGAGCAGCGCGTCGCCGGCGCTGTGGCCGCAGCTGTCGTTGACGATCTTGAACTGGTCGAGGTCCAGGTAACACAGCGCGTAGGAGGACTCGCGCGCCTTGGCGCTCTTGAGCGCGCGCTCCATCCGGTTCTCGAATTCGCGGCGGTTGACCAGTCCGGTGAGCAGGTCGTGGCTGGCGTGGTAGCTCAATCGCCGGTTCAGTTCGCGCGACTCGCTGACGTCGTGGAACACCAACACGCCGCCGGCCGTGCGCCCCGCGCCATCGCGTATCGGCGCCGCCGTGCTCTCCACGTACAGCTCGTTGCCGTCGCGCCGGATCAGCAGCATCGGCCGCACCGACTTGATCGCGCGGGCGCGCCGGATCGCCACGGTGAGCGGGTTTTCCAGCGGCTCGCAGGTCTCCTCGTGGAAGGCGCGGAAGATTTCCTCGACCGGCTTGCCCATCGCGTCCTCGAGCCGCCAGCCGGTGAGTTCCTCCGCCACCGGGTTGATGTAATCGATCACCGACGCGGCGTTGGTGGTGACCACGCCATCGCCGATCGACTGCAAGGTGATCTGCGCACTTTCCTTCTCGCGGAACAGGGCCTCTTCATAGAGCCGGCGCTCGGTGATGTCGAGCTCGACGCCGACGAGGCGCAGCAGGCGGCCGTGCGGGTCGACGGTGGCCTTGGCGCGGCTTTGCACCCAGCGCCACTCGCCGTTGCGGTGGTGCATGCGATGCACGCTCTCGAACATCGGCGTCTTGCCCGCGACGTGATCGCGGATCGCGTTCTGCACCCGCTGGGCGTCCTCGACGTGCACCAGCGTGCGCCAGTCGAAGTTGCGATGCAGTTCCACGGTGTCGTAGCCCAGCATCGCGCGCCAGCGCGGGGAGAAATAGGTTTCCTGGGCCTCGACGTCGAAGTCCCACAGGCCGTCGTTGGCCGCCAGCTCGCCGAGCTGGCTGCGGGCTTCCAGCTGATCGAGCGTCAGCGACAGGCGCACCCGCTCCAGTCCCAGGCCCAGGCTGCTGCCCAGCAGTTTCAGGAGCAACTGCAGGTTCACGTCGAAGGTGGCGCGTGGCAATCCGAACAGGAGCCCCAAGAATCCGGCCGGCTTGCCGCGGATCCGGAAGGCCACCAGCAGTGCCGCGCCGATCGAGAGCTCGGCCAGCAGATTCGCGTCCGCCACCTGGTCACGGCGCGGCGCGGCGGTATCGCGAAATTCACTCAAGCGCAGGTGCTCGGTGCGCGCCGCCAGGTAGGGCAGGCGCTCGAGGGTCATGCCGCGCAGGCCCTCGGGATGAAGCTGAGCAAACTGGCCGCCCGCCACCATCACCGACTCGATGTGCGAACCGCTGGCGCCCAGGAAGGCGCTGAAGGCGCCATCCGCCGAGGTGGCCTCGCGAAGCGTCGCCAGGCTCTGCTTGATGCACTCATCGGCGTTGGTGCGCTGCAGGTTCTGGAAGTCGACCGCGATCTTGGTGCAGGCCACGTCCAGCCCCGGTGCCGGCCGTTCGGATCGCCCCGTCCAGAACTGCGGCGCGAGCACGTCGGAGGCCGAGTGCTCGGGAGTCCGGGTTGGGGGCGGTTTAGACATCAGCGAGCCTCTGAACCAGCGCCGGATTCTCCCATACTGCCCGAGGAAGGCAAGCTAAGTGCGTGCCACTACACACATTAACCCAGTATCAGCTAGTCTGCAGTGCCTGGCGAGCGGCCCGGAAAGTCGCGTGCAGGCGCTGCTCCAGCTCGCGCTGGATGCGCTCCACGCCCGCCGCATCCGTCCCGCGCGGCACCTCGCAGGGCGGCCCGATCGCGATCGCCACGCGCGCAAACGGCCAGGGCAGGACAAACTTGTCCCAGTGCACCAGCCAGGCGCGCGAGGCGGCATACGCCAGCGGCAGCAACGCCCGGCCGGACATCTGGGCCAGCAGCACGGCTCCCGGCTTGCACACGAAGCGCGGACCGCGAGGCCCGTCGGGATTCAGCACCGGCGAGACCCGCTCGCGCATCAGCGCCTGGAAATACTCCTTCATCGCCAGCGCCCCGGTGCGGGTCGAGGAGCCGCGAATCACATGCCCGCCGAGCCGGCGCATGATCGCGGCGCCGAGTTCGCCGTCGCGCGACGGGCTGATCAGAAAGCCGGTGCGCAGCGCGCGCGCGCCCTGCTGCGCCAGCAGGTACTGGCCGCAGAACAGATGATGCTGGTGCCAGTACACCGGCAGGAAGGAAGGGTGGCGCGCGAGCACGGCGTCCAGATGCTCGGTGCCGACGACCGCGACGACACGGCAACTGCGCCACCACAGGCGCATGAGGCCCGCGAGGAGCGGGGCGGCCAGGCCGTAGAGCAGGCGGCGGGCGATGCCCAGGCGCTGGCCGGAGATGGCGATCTGCCCATACAGCCCGCCACGCAGGCCGCCATCGCCAGGCTCGGGCGGCCGGCTCATGCCGCCAGCGCCGACTCGGATGGCAGGGCCCGCAACAGCCACTGCGTGACACGCCGCGCCGTGACCACGCGCACGGTCAGGGGCAACCCGAGGCGCGGCGTGGTGCAATACCAGCTGCGGCCGCGGAAAGCGATGCGGCGCCCCTGCAGTTGCACCTGGTCGAGTTCCGCCAGCGTCGCGCGGGCGGCCTTGACGGTCGCCTCTTTCGCCGTCCAGGCCGCGAGCGTGGCGGCACTCGGGCACGCCGCGCCGTATTCCTCCGCATCGATCCCGACCTCGCCCTCGGCCGCCAGCGCGCACAGCACCCACTCACCCGCATGCGTGATGCTGAAATCCGGACCGCCCGGCACGTAGGGCTTGCCGGTGCGCGCAAAGCGCAACGCCGATGGTTCAACCCGCCGGACCGATGCATCACTGAGCAATCGACAGGCGAGCGCCAGCCCGAGGTAAGTCTGCGATTGGCGGCCCGCATCAAATGGCATGCGGAGACGGCGCGCATACGGCAGTTGCGCGCGCAGCCGCTCGCGTTGCGCGGCCGGCAAATCCCCGCGCAGCTGTGAGTAGGCTAGAATGACACGGTTCACCCGCCTAACAATCCTTGGTTTGCCCGGCAGCGTCAACCGTTCCGATCACTCATGAATACCAATTCGTTGAGCGAGCTGCTGCAGACCCACCGCCATGCCCGCCGCACGATCACCTATCACGATGGCGAGCAGGAACAGCGCAGCGTCAGTTTTGGCGAACTCTACGAGCGTGCGCTCGGCATTCTCCATCATCTGCAGCGCCTGGGCGCCCGTCCAGGCGATCGGCTGCTGCTGTTCCTCACGAACAACGAAGCGTTCATCGACGCATTCTGGGCGGCAATCCTCGGCGGGATCGTGCCGGTGCCGGTGGCCCCCGGCATCAGCGACGAGCATCGCCACAAGCTGCTGCGTATCGCCGGCCAGCTCGGCGATCCCTTCCTGTACACGGACAATCGCCTCCGCGAGCGGCTGCGCCATTTCGCTGAGCAGCAGCAGTTGCAGGCGGCGTATGCGCGGCTCGAGCGGCGGGCCTTCGTCACGGATGATCTGGTGGACATCGGGCGTGCCGGTCGTACCCACGCAGTCCGGACGGACGACGTGGCCTTCATTCAATACTCCTCCGGTTCGACCAGCAGCCCCAAGGGCGTGGTGCTCACCCACGCCAACCTTCTCGCCAACCTGCGCGGTTCCACGGCCGGGGCCGGCTTCAACGATCAGGATGTCGCTCTGTCGTGGATGCCGCTCACGCACGACATGGGCCTGATCGGCTTTCACATCTACCAGATCGCCAATCGCGCCACGGTGCACCAGATGGCCACCGAGCTGTTCGTGCGCCGCCCCGTGCTGTGGCTGCAGCTGGCCGCGCGCATCGGTGCGACGCTCCTGTGCTCGCCCAACTTCGGCTACCGCCATTACCTCAAGGTGCTGGGCGATCGGCCGGTGAGCGATCTGGATCTCAGCGCGGTGCGCCTGATCTTCAACGGGGCCGAACCGATCAGCCTGTCGCTGTGCGATGAATTCATGGATCGAATGGCCTCAGCACGCCTCGCCCGCAACGCCATGTTTCCGGTGTACGGCCTGGCGGAAGCGAGCGTCGCGGTCAGCTTTCCGCCCATTGGCCAGCCCTATCACGCGACTCACTTCGATCGTCATCAGCTCGGCAGCGGGCAGCGCGTGGTCATCCTGCCGGCCGGCGAGCGTAACGCCCTGTCCCTGGTCGCCGTGGGCGGCGCCGTGCCCGAGTGCGAGCTGCGCATCGCAGCCGACGATGATCGGCCGCTGGCTGACGAACACGTGGGCCATATCCAGATCCGCGGCGCCAACGTCACGGCCGGTTACCTGGATGCGCCCGAGGTGAACGCGGCGATGCACAGCGCCGACGGCTGGCTGCGCACGGGCGATCTGGGCGCGATACACGCGGGCGAGCTGTACATCACGGGCCGCCACAAGGAGATCGTGTTCGTCAATGGCCAGAACTACTATCCGCATGACCTGGAGGCGCTCACCCTCGACCTGCCAGGCATAGAGCTGGGCAAGGTGGTGGTCAGTGGCGTGCGCGCGGCGGGCGCCGACACCGATGAGCTCGTGATCTTCGTTCTGCACCGTGGCGATCTGGCGGATTTCCTGCCGATTGCGCAGCAGGTGGCGCGCCGCATTGCGGTGCACGCCGGGCTCGAGGTCGCTGCCGTGGTGCCGGTGCGCCGCATTCCGAAGACCACCAGCGGCAAGGTGCAGCGCCACCTGCTCGAGGAGGAGTATCTGGGCGGACTCAATGATGCAGATCTCGCCTCGCTGCGCGCCTTGGCCGGCCAGCAGGGCGTGCGCCTCGATGGCGGCAGCGCGATCGAGGCGCAGCTGCAGCAGATCTGTGACAGCGCGCTCGAGGGCCGGCGATTCGGTCCACATGACAGCCTGTTCGACATTGGCGTGAGCTCACTCAAGCTGATGGGCATCCATGAGCGCATCGAACAGCGCTGGCCCGGGCTGCTCGAGCTCAGCGATCTCTTTGATCACCCCAGCGTGGCCGAGCTGGCGCATTTCCTCGAGGCGCGCCTGTCGGCACGCGATTCAACCCAATGATCGCCGCAGCTCCAGCCCCCATCGCCGCCGCCGCCCAGTTGCTGGTGGCAGTGCGGCGCGGCGCCACGCCGCGGCTCACCGCGTTTCCGCCGGCGCTGGCGCCGCGAACGCTGGCGGACGCCTACGCCATTCAGCACGAAGTGCTGCGCGAACTCGGCACCAGCATCGCCGGCTGGAAATCCACGCTGTTCGATGCCACCACGGGCCTGTGCGCGCCGCTCGCCGCCAGCTCGGTGCTGGACGCGCCGGCCTTCCTGCTGCCCAGTCGCCTGCCGACGCGCAATAACACGCGTTTCGGCATCGAGCCCGAGATTGCGTTCCGTCTGGGCGAGGATCTCCCGCCCCTCCCGGGTGGCGCGCGCTACGAGCGCGAGGCGGTCAGCGCCGCCCTCGTCAGCGCGCATGCGGTCATCGAAGTCATGGTGAGCCGTTTCGCCAATTCCGAGGCCGTGACGCAGCTCGAGCGCATCGCCGACAGTTTCATGAACGAACTGCTGATCGTCGGGCCTTCGCTCACCGCCTGGCGTGCGCTGGCATTGTCCGACCTGCCCTTCGAGATCAGGGTGGACGACAAGCCGGTGTTCCAGGGGCGCGGTGGCCATCCGCTGGGTGACCCGCTGCTGCCGGTCATCTGGCTTGCCAATCACCTTCTCGAGCACGGGCAGCGGCTGCGCGCCGGTGAACTCGTGACCACGGGAAGCTGCGCCGGCGTGCGCTACGTGCAGGCTGAGCAGTCCGTCAGCGTCTTTTTTGCCGGGCTCGGAACTGCCGTGGTCAGACTCTAGGAGCGGCTTCGGCCGCGGGCGACTGCAGTTTCCAGCGCCGGTGCGTCCAGGCCCAGTCGGCCGGATGCGCCCGGATCAGCGCCTCCAGGCGGGCGGCATAGCGCGCCGTGAAGGTCGGCACCTCGAGGTTCTCCCCCGCCGCCGCCAACGGCTCGAAGCGCACCTCGTAGTAACCGCGTCGCACTCGCCGCAGCGCCAGGAAATAGGCGCTGTAGGCGCCCAGCCGCGCCACCTCCGCCGGGCCCGGAAAAAACGCCGTATCGCGGCCGAGGAACTTCAGCCAGACCCGCCCGGCGCTGCTGGTGGGCGCCTGATCCGCAACCATGCCGATCGTGTGCGGCTGGCCACGACGACGCATCACTTCGCGCACCAGGCGCTTGCCGGGCACCATGCGGACGCCGAAACGGCCGCGCAGGGCCTGCATCAGGCGGTCAGCACCGGCGCTGTGCGGCGGCTTGTAAGCCGCGAGGAACGGCACCCCCAGGTCGAGCGCGAGGGCCTGCAGGAGCCACTCCCAGTTGCATTGATGCCCCGTGACCACCAGTACCGGCCGTCCGCGCGCCAGCTCGGCGTGCACCGCGGGCATGTCGGGGATGAGCACGCGCGCGCGCACTTCCGCCGCCGGCATCACCGCCAGACGCGGCAGTTCGAACAGCACCTCGGCAAGCGCGCAATAGTGGCGGCGCAGGATCTGCCGCCGCGCGCTCTCCGCCAGCTCGGGCAGGGCACCGCGCAGGTTGTCGCGCACCACGCGGACGCGGTAGCGGAACACATCGCGCAGCAGCCACGCCACGATTCCGGCCAGCGCGTACATGAACGGCAGCGGCACCCGGCCGAGCACGCGCAGCCACCACGCCGGTCTGGCAGGTAGTGCTTCAACGGCCGGCTGGGACTCCATGCGCGCATCAGTCTAACAGCGCCCTGCCGCTCCCGTGGCGCCGGGCGCCGCCGGCCGCGATAATGCGGCCTATGCTCTGGATCAAGGGTTTCCACGTGCTGGCGGTCATGGCCTGGATGGCTGGAATTTTCTACCTGCCGCGCATCTTCGTGCACTACGCCGAGGGACGCGCCGCAGGCGAGGACGTGCGCCGACTGGTCATCATGGCCGGGCGCCTGTACGGCTTCATGACGCTGATGGCACTGTTCGCGCTGGGGCTGGGAGTGTGGCTGTGGCAGGCCTACGCCTACTCGGGCCTGTGGTTGCGCTGGAAACTGCTGTTCGTGCTGGGCCTGATCGGTTACCACCTGGCCTGCCGTGTGCTGGTGCAGCGACTGCGCGCGAACGCCCCGGTGCCCAGCGGTCACGCGCTGCGCTGGTTCAACGAGGGGGCGCTGCTGCTGGTGGTGCCGATCGTGATCCTGGCGATCGTCAAGCCGTTCGGCTGAAGAGCACTCGCTCGGGACTGCGCCGCGACAGGCGCGCATCAAAAGCCATGCAGATGTTGCGCAGGAACCCGCGGCCCGCCGCGGTGACCCGGCACGATTCGGGGCTGAGTTCGATGAGCCCGTCGGCGGCAAATTCCGCCAGTCGCGCCCCGATATCGTCGAGAAACGGGGTGTGGCCGGCGCCGCTCCAGTCGGTCTCCAGGCGCGTCATCAGGCGGAGCACGTGCCGGCGCAGCACCAGATCCTCGGCGTCGAGCAGGTGCCCGCGGTGGATCGGCAGCTCGCCGCGTGCGAGCCGCTCGTGGTACTGCTGCAGATCTTTTTCGTTCTGCACGTAGCCATCCCCTGAATCACCGATTGCCGAGACGCCCAGGCCCAGCAGGGGCAGGGCAAAGCGGTCGGTGTAACCCATGAAATTGCGGTGCAGGGTCCCGGCATGCGCCGCCTGCCACAGGCTATCGGACGGCAGCGCAAAATGGTCGAGACCGATTTCGTGGTAGCCCGCCTGCTCGAGGCGCTCGCGGCCACGTTCATAAAGCACGCGCTTGGCCGCACCCTCGGGCACGTCGGAATCCGTGAAGCGGCGCTGCCCGGGCTTGATCCACGGGACATGCGCGTAGCCGTAGAGCGCGATGCGATCGGGGCGCAGGCTGCAGACCGCGTCCATCGTCCCTTCGATGCTGTCCAGCGTCTGGAGCGGCAGCCCATAGATGAGATCAAAATTGACGCTACTGAAACCCGCCGCCCGCGCCTGCTCGGTGACCGCCTGCACCTGCGCGACGCTCTGCACGCGATTGACGATGTTCTGCACTTTCGGATCGAAATCCTGCACACCAAGACTGATGCGGCGAAAACCGTGGGCCGCCAGGAGAGTCAGCTGCCCCGGGGCCGTGACCCGTGGATCGACCTCGATGGACAGCACCGCGTCCGGGCGCAGCCGCGAGGCCTTGAGCAGGCCACCGATCAGCTCTGAGAGCTCGGCTTCATCGAGGAAGGTCGGCGTGCCGCCGCCGAGGTGCACCTCGCCGATCTCGGGCTGCCCCACGCTGAGGCGTTCGCGATACAGCGCGTACTCGGCCAGCACCGCCTGTACGTAGGGGCCGACGATCGCGTGAGTGCGCGTCACCCGCGTATTGCAGCCGCAGAAAGTGCACAGGGCGCGGCAGAACGGCACGTGGACGTACAGGGAGGCGCCGTGGCCGGCCTGCCGGCCGCCGCCCAGTGCGGCACCCAGGCGCTCGAGCCACTGTGCCTCGCTGGGCGTGTCCTCCCAGTACGGCACCGTCGGATAGCTCGTGTAGCGCGGGCCTGGCACGTCGTACTTGGCGAGCCGCGCGCGCAGCTGTTCGGTGTTCATGCGAACATTTCCCGCTCGATCTTGAGCACCAGCCGGATATTTTCCTCGGGCGTCTGCTGCAGGACCCCGTGCCCCAGGCCGCACACCCAGCCCGCGCGCGCCGCCGCCGGAAGCGCAGCGACCATGGTGAATGCGCCCCGGACTTTCGCCTCGAGCTCGGCGGCCGGCAGCAGCAGCCAACCCGGATTCAGATTGCCCTGCAAGGACCAGCGCGGCGTCTGCGCGCTCAAGGTCGCGGCCAGCTCGTGCCGCCAGTCCACGCCCAGGCACTGGATATCCAGCGGCTCGAGCGCGCGCCAGTGATCGGGCCCGGTGTCGCGTGAATAGTAGATCAGCGGTGTGTCCGGGCAGGCGGCGCGAAACTGCGCCACGACCTGGGCCAGCGGACCGACGGCGTGGCGCGCAAAGTGCGCCGCATCGAGCGCGCCGGCCGCGGTGTCGAATATGGCGACGCAGTCGGCGCCGGCCTGGGCCTGCAGCACCATGTTGCCCGCGAGCAGACCGGTCAGCCGCTCGCAAAAGCCCGTGTAAAGGCCGTCCTCCAGCCCGGGGAGGCTCTGGCGCGTGAAGCCCTCGTGCGCCCCGGCGACGGCGTAGGCGTAGAGCGTAAACGGGCCGCCGACGAATCCGATCAGGGCGCGCTCGCTCCCGAGGCATCCGCGCAGCAGGCGGATCGCCTCCGCCTGAAATTCCATGTCGGCGGCCGCCTCGCGTCCACCGCGCAGGCGCGGCAGCTGGGCGGCGCTGCGCAGATACCAGCCGAGCTTCGGCCCGGGCTCGTAGCGCAGGCCGAAGCCCATCGCCTCGAGCGGAAACAGCAGGTCCGAGAACAGGATGGCGGCATCGAAGCCGAAGTCGTCGATCGGGCCCATCGTGACCTGGGCGGCCAGCTCCGGCTGCTTGCACAGTTCGATGAACTCGTGCCGGGCACGCAGTCGCTGGTAGTGGCGGTGATAGCGGCCAGCCTGGCGCATGAACCACACCGGGGGCCGGCGGGTGTTGCGCCGCGCCAGCGCGGCGCTCAGCAGCGTTTCAGTCACGCAGCACCTCGGTGAGCAGGTAGCCCACGCCGCGGATGCTGCGAATGAGGCGCGGCTCGTTCGCGTCCGGCTCAACGAGCTTGCGCAGCCGCACGATGAAATTATCGACGGTGCGCGAAGTGGGGAACTCATCCGCGGACCAGGCACGATCGAGGATTTCATCGCGGCTGACCGCCTTGCCGACACGGCTCGCCAGGAGCCGCAATACGGCGCACTCCTTGTGCGTCAGCGCATGCGCGACGCCGTCCACTTCGGCGCTGAAGCGCTCGAAATCCACCCGCGCGCGGCCGATGCGCACCACGCCGCGCATCTCGCCCGGGAGGTCGGCCAGGTCCTGGGCGCGCTTCAGGCAGTTCTGGATGCGCAGCAGCAGCTCGCGAAAATGAAACGGCTTGGTCAGGTAGTCGTCGGCGCCGAGCTCCAGGCCGTGCACGCGCTCTTCCGGATTGCCGTGGGCGGTGAGGAAAATGATCGCGGATTGCGGCACGGCGGCGCGCAACTCGCCCGCCAGATCGAAGCCATTGCCGTCGGGAAGCCCGACATCGAGCAGCGTGAGCTGCGGGGCCTGGGCCCGCCAGGCCTGGCGCGCGCGCGCAGCGCTCGGGGCGAGCGTCACGCGGTAGCCGGCCGCCAGCAACCGCTCGGCGAGCGTCTCCCCGACATTGCGTTCGTCTTCGACCACCAGCAGATGCGCGCCACTGGTCACGAAGCCGGCTCCTCGGTGCTGGCCACGAAGCACAGCTCGGCACGAAACCCTTCGCCGGGTGCACTGTAGAAATCGGCACGCCCGCCCATGCGCTGCATCAGGGTCCGCACCAGGTACAGGCCCACTCCGCTGCCGCCGGAAGCGGCGCCGCGGCCGAACAGACGCCCGAGCTCGCGCCCCTGCACGCCCGTGCCGGCGCCATTGTCGTGATATTCGAGCATCACCTTCCCGTCGAGGGCGCGTGCCGTCAGGCGCACCTGCACGCGCTCGAGACGCGCGTGGCGCACTGAATTCTCGAGCAGGTTACGCAGAATCATCTGCACCGCGGCGGCGTCAGCCAGGATCGGCGGGAGCGAATCGTCGAGGTGCATGCGCAGCTCCACACGCTCGCCGTGCGCGCCCGTGATGCTGGACAGGGAACGATCGAGCCAGCCGCGCAGCGGCACGGACTGCTCGGCCAGCGGCCCGCCGCCCTCGATGCGCGCGAGTTCGAGGGTCTTGTCGATCTGCGATTCCAGGCGGTGCGAATCCTCGAGCAGGCGGCGCGCCAGTTCGGCGCGCTGATCGCCCTCGGCGATCGCCTCTGCCTGCAGGCGGATGCTCGTAAGCGGGGTGCGCAGTTCGTGGGTGAATGCGGCGAAAAACGCCTGCATGCTGCGGGCGCGGCGGTTTTCGCGCCAGTACAGCCAGCCGAGCAGCGCGGTCACCGCCAGCAGCAGCAGCAGGAACACACTGGACTCACCAACCACCATGCGCCGGGTGCTGGCCCATTGCGCCGCCACCGCGCTATCGGCACTGCCGGCGAGGGACTGCAACTCGCCGATCTGCCGCGCCTGGCGTATCACCAGCGTGACCCACCACGCGCCGAGGCTGAGCACCAGGGCAATCCAGACCGCGGCCAGCACGGCGATCAGGCGCGTGCGCCGAGCGGGCATCACACTCAGGCTCCCCTGTCCCGCCTTCACGATCATGTGCGCAACCACTCCCGCCAATGCTGCACCGAGGGAAAGACCGTCAGATCCTGCACGCCCCGGCGGCACAGCGCTTCGGCGGTCTTGCCGGGCCCGCAGGCATGCTGACAGCTGCCCTGCGCCTGCGCACCCCAGCGTTCGAACTGTACGCCGCTGTGCCACCACAGTTGCATCGCTTCCGGAGGGGGACCCGCCGGGCTTGGTGCACCCGCCCCACCACTCTCGCCGACATGCCGGTAGGTTGCCAGCACCGGCACTTGCGCCCAGCCGGCGGCGGCTTCCTGGTTCGTAAGCGCAAGCCACTCGCGCAGGGGTGGCAGCGCCAGGAGCGGGGAGGCCAGCGTCGCACGCAGCGCCCCGAAGCCCAGGCTCTCGGCGCAGCCTTCCACCCACACGCCACGCGCAGCCAGCGCAAACCAGCTTTCGGTCCCGGACACCCAAAGATGCGGACAGCGATTGACAGCGGCGGCCGGCAGCTCGGGCAGCGCACGGCGGTGGGCAATGAATGCGGCGCTCACCGCGGCAAGTCGCCGCGCCGCCTCGGCCGCGATCCCGGGGACCGGCTCCAGCGCTGGCACCGGCTGGAGGCTCCCATCCCAGGGACAGACGGGCGTGCGCGGGCCGGCGTGCGCCGACCAGCGTATTTCAGACGTCATTGGGCCCTGTTCGCCGGCCTCGCGCAGATAGAGCAACGGGCCCAGCCCGTCGACCTGCACCTGCGTCGCGCCGAAGCGCTGGTGGCAGCCGCCGCCGCGTTCCGCGAGCAGCGCGCGCTCGACGCCGATGCCTGCGCGCGTGGCCGGATCGTCGATTGCTGCGAGCAGCGCGCGCGTTTCGCGATCTGCACTCCGGCACTCGATCGCCAGCGCACCCTGTGCCGGAGCGGTCGGGCAGAGCGTCAGCGGCAGCAGCATGCGCGGCAGGCCCGCGAGCAGTTCATGCAGCAGCGCCGCCGCACCGACGGCCTCGTCCTGCCACAGGCGCGAGAGGCCCGCAAAGGCGAGAATCACGCCGTCGAGTTTCCGCTCGCTGCCGCGCGGCTCGCGCAGGCGCCGCAGGCGGGTGTCGACATTGCCGCGCAGTTCGCACAGTTCGACCCGCGGCGCACTGGGCAGGGCGCGCTCCAGGAACGAGGGCACGAAGGCCTGGCGGCGGGGCGAGGAGCTGCCGATGCGCAGCGTCGCACCGCTCGCGAGCCGCTCGGGCACGTCGGCGGCGAAATACACGATGTCGCGCGGATTCTCGCGCGCCGGCACGGCACCGAGATGCAGGTCCGCCGGCCGCTCCAGGCTCAGGTCCTTGTAGGAGTGCACGGTGAGGTCGACGTCCCCGGCGCGCAACGCGGCATCGATCTCGGCGGTGAAGAACTCCTTGCCGTCGACCTGAGAGAGCGGGGTGCTGGTGATCCGATCGCCGCGCGTGTCGATGCCGACGAGATCGACCTTCAGGCCGGGGTGGAGCTGCTCCAGGCGGCGCGCAACGGCGCTGCTTTGCGCGCGCGCCAACAGCGAACGACGAGTGCCTAGCCGTAGTGGCCGCTGCAACATCCGGACGGAAGCCCCTTCAGGAACAGTTAAGGGCTTATGGTGGCAAATGCCGCGAGATCTTCCCAGCCATGCGCCTGCGTGGCACTCGGGCCCAGGGACCGCAACACCGCTTTTTCGGCGCAGGCGCGACGCGCCCGGCTGACCTGCACGCCGCGCAGGTCGGAT
>DATFUG010000440.1:0-6488 GCA_035261025.1 Steroidobacteraceae bacterium
GTCGTCAGTTCCTTCGAGTATCGGCTGCATCAGGTGGGACCCAAGGTGCTCGCGGGCGACCTCACCTACGCGCCGGCGCAAGCGCGCGACGCCCTGGAGTACTACGCTCATTTCGCCGCCAGCGCCCCCCGTGACGTGTACGCGGGCCTCTCCTGGGGCGGCGCGGAAGGGGATGATGGGGACATGGATATTTCCCTGTGCTACATCGGCGATCCGAAGGATGGAGAGAAAGTGCTGCAGCCCTTGCGGACCAGCGTGAAGGCCCGCGCCGACACCATCAAATTGCAGGACTACGTGGCGGTGCAGCGCCAGTTTGACGGCCCGCCACTGTCCAGCCAAAACCACTATATTAAAGGTGGGTACGTGGCGGAGCTGACCCCGGCAGTCATTGATGCGCTGATCAACGAGGTCAAGCCTGATGCCACGCTGCTCCTTATTGTTGAGCATTGCGGCGGCGCCATCAGCGACGTGGCGCCCACCGCGACGGCGCTGGCGCACCGGCGCGAACTGCATCAGGTGCTGCTGGGTGCGAGCTGGAAGAACGCAGCCGACACCGAATCGAATCGCGCCAGAGTCCACGCGGCCTGGGACAAGATCAGCAAATTCACCAACGGCTTCTACGTCAATCTCAATACCGCCGATCAGAAGGCGGTGGACGACAACTACGGCCCCAACCGGGCACGGCTGACCGCTCTCAAGAGGGAATACGATCCCGCCAATCTGTTCCGCCTGAACGCGAACATCCGACCCACAGCGTGAATCCAGACCGGGGATCGTCCCGGTCTTAGGGATTGACGGGCAACTCCAGTTGGCGAGCGTGGCCCTTCCGCCCGTTTCGCCGCTGTCGACGACCACTAATTATTACCAGCCATTGAACCCGACGGTCACCGTCGGGCGCATACCGTCCATGGTCACAGAAAGGTGCGCAAGCATGGCAATTGGCAGCTCGCGGGCGCCGGCTCGAATTAAATTGACAGCTAAGACGCAAAGTATTACTAGGCTCGCAGATCGGAACGAGCGGCCGATTCTTCAACGGAATGGAGGTGCGCTATGAATCACGGTACACAGAAAACTCGCATGCGGCCCGGCAGCCTGCTCTTCGCCCTTTTGATCGGCGCTTCAATGGCGTGGGCCGACGAGACGTGCAATTCGCCCTACATGAGCGGCCTGATCAAGGGTCAGGAGGATTTCATCCACGTCTGGACACTCGGCGAGCCCGGTCTCGGTGACGGTTCGGACAAGCTGGTGACGATCGACGTGAATCCGGCGTCCAGCACTTACGGGAAGGTACTCGCCACCGTGTCCGTCGGCGGACGTGGGGAAGCACATCACATGGGCTTCACGGACGATCGCCGGTACCTTTGGGCAGGAGGCCTCGACGACAGCAAGATCTACGTTTTCGACGTGGGAACGAACCCGGGCAGGCCGCGCCTGGTGCGGACGATTACCGACCTGCCGGACAAGTCCGGATTCGTCGGGCCACATACTTTTTATGCCCTGCCGGGGCGCATGCTCATCGGCAATCTTTCCAACAGTACTGACAAGGGTGGCGTTACGGGCCTGGCGCTGTACAACAACAAGGGGAAGTTCATCACCAAATACGACATCCCCACGGGGACCGTAGGTGGCGTGCAGGGGGATGGTTATGGTTACGACATCGCCATCAATCCCGCAAAGAACGTGATGCTGACGTCGAGCTTTGCAGGCTGGAACAACTACATGCGAAGCCTGGGGGAGGTCGTTTCCGACCCGGAAGCGATGAAGCATTTCGGCTCCACCATGGTGGCATGGAATGTCAAGACCATGAAGCCGACCCAGGTGATGGAGGTGCCCGGGGCTCCGCTCGAGATTCGCTGGGCATTGGGGGGCGGCCAGAATTGGGCAGTCACAGTGGCCGCACTCACCTCCAAGATCTGGCTGATCAAGCAGAACACCAAAGGGGCATGGGCAGCGAAGGAAGTCGGCACGATCGGCGATCCCGCCAAAATTCCGCTTCCCGTTGACCTCTCCATCGCTGCCGACGGCAAAGGCCTTTGGGTCAATACCTTCATGGACGGGACGACGCATTATTTTGACCTGACGGATCCGGAACATCCGAAGGAAACGTATCAGAAGCACACCGGGCGACAGGTCAACATGGTGTCGCAGAGCTGGGACGGCAAGCGTGTCTACATCACCTCGAGCCTGCTGTCGAAGTGGGACAAGGCCGGTGAGGACAATGAGCAGGTCCTGCGCGGATACAAGTGGGACGGCAAGGAGCTCACACCCGCGTTCGAGGTCGATTTCACCAAGGAGAAGCTTGGACGACCGCATCATATGAAGTTCACCGCCAAGGCGGCGGGCCAGCTCGCGTATGCAGATTCTGCGAGATAGCGTGGCTCGCTTTCATGTCATGGTTGCGGCGGCCGGGGTGCTCTATGCCTCGGTCGCCTCGGTCGCCGCGCTGGCGGCGGTCGATCCTGGAGCGGCCGTCGCACCGCGCATGGAATTCACGCCTCCGCGAGCCGGCAGCTATGTGCTGCAGAAGATCCAGTTGATTGCTGACGCGACGCTGCTCGACCCAGCGGGCAAGCCGACGCGGTTGTCCGTTGCCACGACCGGCAGGATCACGCTACTCACTTTCTTCTACACCTACTGTGCCGACCCGCTCGGCTGCCCCTTTGCCTACCACACACTGACCGAGGTGCGGCGCGGCGTGGTGGAGGATACCCGCCTCACGAAACGGGTTCGTTTCCTGAGCGTCAGCCTGGATCCCACCACGGATACACCTGAAGCCATCGGGCGCTACAGGGAAATGGTCATGCGTGATTCCACCATGGAGTGGAACGTGCTGACGGCCCGATCGGTCCGGGCGCTGCTGCCCGTGCTCGAGGACTTTGGTCAGGACGTCAGCGTCGAGCGCGGGCCCGACGGCACGCCGCGGCGCGCCCTTCATCACATGCTCAAGATGTTTTTGATTGATCACAGTGGCGTGGTGCGCGAAATCTACACGCTGGCCTATCTGCAGCCCGAGGTCATCCTGAATGACATTCGGACCCTGTATCTGGAGGAGCACTCCAGGGGCTAGGCCCTACCGGGGCAACGGGCGCGCGTTTCATTGCGTCTCACGCGTACCACACCCATAATCCCCCGAACCTGCGTTCAAGGGGTCGTGTATGCCAGCCCTGCCGATTCGCACCCTGTCACTTGCGTGCCTTGCTATTTCACTGTCGAGTTGCGTCTCGGATGGCATGTGCATGTGGCACTGCGGCGACCAGCACTCAGGGTCGACTCCGCTGGTGGAATTTCTCTACCCTGATGGCAAAGTCCCGCCGGTTGACGCGACCCCGGAACTGAAGATTCCGCTGACTGTGGGCTTGAGCTTCCTGCCCAGCCGGGGCGGCTATGAGCGGTTGGACGCGACGCAGAAGGAACAGCTCCTTGCCAGCATCAAAGAACATTTCCGTACGCGCCCGTATGTTCGCGACATACAGATCATTTCCGAGGGATACCTCAATCCTCACGGCGGATTCGATTCCCTCCAGCAGCTGGCGCGACTGCAGCAACTCGATGTGGTGGCACTCGTATCGTACGATCAGGTCGCGAGACAGAGTGAAAATAACCGCTCATTGGCATATTTGACCATTGTCGGTGCATTCCTGATCCGGGGCAGTGAGAACGAGACCTCGACGCTACTGGACCTGGCCGTGCTCGATCCGAGTTCGCGAAGCCTAATTCTGCGCGCTGCAGGCACCAGCCACGCCAGTGGCAGCAGTACCGCGGTACGCCAAAGCGCCGAGGTACAACACCAGAGCACGCAGGGTCTGGACGCCGCAGCACAGGAACTGAACGTAAACCTTGACCGGGAACTCACGGCCTTCGCTGAGCGGGTGAAGTCCGGCACTGCCCCGGTGCGAGTCGTTCAGAGAAACGGCGGGGGTGGCGCGCTCGATGTCGGTGACGTGATGATCCTCCTGGGCTCGACGCTGTTGACTTTGGTCACCAGACGAAAGTGGGCGCCATAGCGTCCATGCATGAAGGCGTGGACTGGGACGCGCTGATCCAGGATCCGCGCTTCCAGACCCTGCACCGGCGCAAGACACGGCTCCTGTGGGGACTCATGGTGCTGTCGGTGGTGTATTACTTCCTGCTGCCCATCGGTGCGGCGTACTTCCAGGATTTCTTCAGGATCCGCGTCTGGGGTGCCGTCAACGTCGGGCTGCTGTTCGCCCTCAGCGAGTTCGTGGTGGCCTGGGTGATCGCGCTGTTTTACGCGCGGCAGGCGGGTCGGGAGTTCGACCAACTGGCCGCGCAGATTGCCGCGGACTATGCATAGCAGACGATCGCGCGTGGCGCTGGTGGCTGCGGCGTTGCTGCCGTGCGCCCCGGCCTTTGCACAGGCGGGAGTCGTCGCCAGTTACCGCTGGCTGACGTTGACGGTGTTTGCCGCCGTCATCGCGCTGACGATGTACGTAACCTATCTGGCTGCCCGGCGCGTGCATTCGGCGGCGGACTTCTATACGGCCGGTGGTGGCGTGAGCGGGCTGCAGAACGGCTGGGCCATCGCCGGTGATTACCTCTCGGCCGCCTCCTTTCTCGGGATCGCGGGCCTGATCTCACTGTACGGATACGACGGGTTCATGTACTCGGTGGGGTGGCTGGTGGCCTACGTCACGGTGCTGCTGCTGATCGCAGAGCCGTGCCGGAACATCGGCCGCTACACACTCTCCGATATCCTGTCCTACCGGAACGATCCGAAGAAAACCCGAATCGTCGGGGCACTTTCGACCCTCACGGTCTCGACCTTTTACCTCACGGCCCAAATGGTTGGCGGTGGTGTGCTGGTCAAGATCCTGATCGGCATCGACTACGAGACCTCAGTGGTCTGCGTGGGCCTGCTGATGCTGGGCTACGTGCTGTTTGGCGGCATGGTCGCCACCACCTGGGTACAGATCATCAAGGCGATCCTGCTGGTGAGCGCCTCCATCCTCATCGTGATGCTCGTCTGGGCGCCGTACGGATTTTCGCTCCCCGCCTTCCTGGCCGATGTGGTGGCCGACCCGAAGGTGCAGGCACGCGTGGCGACGCTGCTGGGCGATCCGGCCAAGGCGATGTCGGCAGCCGAACTCGGACAGCGGTTCCTGGAACCGGGGCTGTACTTCAAGGCGCCTGTGGACCAGATCAGCCTCGGGATGGCGCTGGTCTTTGGTACCGCGGGCCTCCCGCACATCCTGATGCGTTTTTTCACGGTGCCCTCCGCGCAGCAGGCGCGCCGCTCAGTATTGTGGGCCATGGTGATCATCGGCGGCTTCTACGTGCTGACGCTGTTCCTTGGCTTTGGCGCTGCCTTGCGCGTGGGCCCCGCCCGCATTGCCGCCGTCGATGCCGGTGGCAACCTCGCCGGACCCCTGCTCGCGCAGTTCATCGGCGGCGGACCGGATTCCTTCTTCGGCAACCTCATGCTGGCGTTCGTTTCGGCCGTGGCCTTTGCCACGATCGTGGCGGTGGTCGCGGGCCTGGTGCTCGCCGCCGCTTCGGCGATGGCCCATGACCTGTACGTCGGCGTGGTGCGTGCCGGCAAGGACACCACGGCTCAGGGACAGGTGAAGGCGGCCCGCATCGCCACCGCCGTGGTGGGGGCGATGTCCATTGGCATCGGCATTGCCGCCAAGGGCCAGAATGTCGCGGTGCTGGTGGGCCTGGCCTTCGCGGTGGCTGCCAGCGCCAACTTTCCCTGCGTGCTGCTGACGCTGTACTGGAAGCGTTGCAACACGGGCGGCATTATTGCAGGCATGCTCGTCGGCACGATTGCGGCGGTCGGCCTGACGCTGGTGTCACCGAACCTGACCTACCCCATCGCGGTCAGGGCAACCGCTCACAAGGTGCTCGATGAAGCGCCGGCCAGGCGTGCGGCGTTAGCCGCGGCGAACGCCGCGGGCGACGCTACGCAGGCCGCCAGGAGCTCGACGGAGCTGGCGGCATTGGACAAGGCGGTGGCCAAGGCGCAGGCGGATCTGGACAAGTGGGGCACCCAGAACGCGTCGTTCATGGGCCTGGAAAAACCCCTGTTCAGACTGAAGAATCCGGGCCTGGTTTCAATACCGCTGGGATTCCTCGCCGTCATCCTGGGATCGCTCCTGTACCGCGACAAGCGAGCGGAGGAGATGTGGAACGAAGTCTACGCGCGGCAGAACACCGGATTGCTGGTGTCCAAATCCACGGTACACTAGCGGCACTTCACTCGCTGCCCACGATCTCGCGCAGCGCCGCCTCACACTGCGGCGCATTCTGGAACAGCACGGTGTGGAATCCCAGCGCCTTCGCCGCGTTGATATTCACCGGGTAGTCATCGACGAACACCGTGTCCACGGCCTTCAGTGCATAGCGATTCAGCAGGTACTCGAAGATCTCCGCCTGCGGCTTCGCCATCCTGACCTCGCCCGAGATCACAATGCCGTGGAAGTGCCGCCAGAAATCGAAGCGCTTTCCCAGGTAGGCAAACGATTCCG